>JAWXUF010000006.1:0-41230 GCA_044432865.1 bacterium
TACGTGATAACCTTGATAAATCTTTTACTATTACTATGTTAAATAACTTTTTATTTAAATCAGATAACATATCTTGAAATCCAGGTCTATCTAAATTAGTACCTGTTTTAGCAATGTCTTTATAAATGTTAAAAATTGTAATGTTGTTATCATTACAATATTTAACTAAATTAATTTCTTGATTAATAATACTATTAGTATCTTTATCATCAGATGAATATCTAAGATATAGTGCTGCTACGTTCATTGTCTATATACTCCTTTATTACATCATTACAATTGTTATATAATATTTCTACGTATGTTTTTCTAGATCTAATACCCTTTTGTTTCTCATCAGTATGAACATATATCTTATCAATGAAAGCTATAATAAATTCAGTATTAATATCACTATTTTTATACTTTTTTATTTTATCAATAAATGTTAGGGATTCATTAACGTAATCCACATTATCTTCAGTGTTATTTTCTAATCTTTCATATAAACTTTTAACTGAATTATCATATGATGTTTTTTCTTGTGAATATCTTTTCATTAGTTCTTGATATATTGAATTAGTTATTTCATTTTTATTATAACTATCAAATAGATTTACTATTTTATCATCTATATCTTTTATTAATTCTTTAAATTTATATATTTGTTTATTTAATTCATTAATAGTATTTTCACTTTTATTGTTTTGTATATTTAAAGCATAATCTTTAAATGACTCTTCATTATCTAAGATTATTTTAAACATAGAAGTTAACTCTGATTTTACTATATTAAATAAGTCTTCATATCTAATAGCACCATCAGTTTTACCAATAGGATTTCTACAATATAATCTTTTAATTTTAGCAGTACTACTACTTATTCTAAGTCTAT
This sequence comes from bacterium, assembly GCA_044432865.1. Taxonomy (GTDB): domain Bacteria; phylum Bacillota_I; class Bacilli_A; order Acholeplasmatales; family Anaeroplasmataceae; genus JAWXUE01. The sequence goes on from JAWXUF010000006.1 coordinate 875, forward strand.
TACCACAGCCCCTACAAAACACTATTCCTGAAAATATATTATTAGATTCTACAGCAACTCTTCTACCTTTTAATTGTTTTGCAAGTAAAAATGTTTCTTGATCTACAATAGCTTCAAACTTATCTTTTGCTTTATATTGAGAATCTTCATTAATTGTTGAAGATTTTTTTGTTTTGAAATTTACTGTTCTCTTACCTCTTATGTAAGTACCAGTATATTCTTCTTTAAGAAGGATTTTATAAACTATATGTCTAGTCCATTCATATTTTTGTTCTTCTAAATAAATACTATATTTAGCTGAATCATAATTATAGTTTAAATAGTTATAATAGCCTGGTAAAGGGATTTTTTTATTTTTTAAGTCTTTAGCAATTGCATCTGTAGATTTACCATTTATGTATTCATTAAATATATATTTAACTATAGGTGCTGTATTATCATCTAATACTCTTTTACCATTATCATTAAACTTATATCCATAAATTGGAGTAGCTGTTCTTGTCTCTTCTAATGATTTCATTTGATTAGTTAAACTAAATCTAACTTTCTTAGAAATATCTTTAGCATACCATTCATTAATAATATTTTTAAATGGAGCAAGTTCATTATCATCTTCTCTTATAGTATCTACATTATCATTAACTGCTATAAACCTAATATTATGTTTAGGAAAATACTCTTCAGTATAATAACCTGTTTTTAAATAATTTCTCCCTATACGACTTAAGTCTTTAACTATTACTGTAGTTATTTTACCTTTTTCAATATCACTTAACATTGCTTGAAATCCAGGTCTATCAAAGGTTGTACCTGATATACCATCATCCTGATATATATCATATATTTGCCAACCTTGATTCAAAACGTAATCTCTAAGAAATTCTTTTTGATTTAAAATAGATCCACTAGTACCTGTTCTTTCGTCTTCTTGCGATAGTCTACAGTAAATAGCACAATAATTAGTCTTCTGTTTCTCCGGCTTCACCATAATCTACTACCTCTTTCTCTTCTTCTCTTTCAAATAACTCAATAAGTTTTTCTTCTATTGTTTTCCCCATACTTTTAAAACTTCTTCTTATTTCAAATATTCTTGTATCAATTACTTTAGTAGTCATTAATGATTCACCTCATAACAATATATGAGATGTAATACCTTATTTATTCTTATAACAATTCTTCTCAATTCGCCTTCTTTCTCATCTCATTTGAATTAATTACTTATAGTCGTTCATAATTAATTTGTATTTATTTATTTTGTTTTGAAGTTTAATATCTTTAACTTCTACTTTCAGTTTATATTCTTCATACATTACTACTTGTGAGAATGCTATAGCATCTATTTCAATTTCTTGATTATAGTAATGTTGTTTATTTGTATTATAATTTTGGATTTCTTTAGTCCATCTTTTAGCTTTATTATTATTAAAGTTATTTACATATATCCACTGGAAATAATGTTCTAATTCATGTAGTATTGATATTTTAAGTCTAGTCATATCAATTTTATTTTTAGGATGTAATATTATTGCATTCAAATCAAAATGATATAATGCAGTAGATTTAATTGTATGATCAAATACAGCAAATATTGGTTCTATATTACCTAAATAATTTTTACAGATATATTTAATAAATATATTAAGTTTATCTTGTATTTCTAATTCTTGTAATTTCTCAACTCCAAAGTACTCAATAAATTCTAATTCTTCTAAAGTATGTTTCATATTATCTTCTCCTTTGTGAATTTAATTCACTCATATTTTTATTCTACGTGATTATGATTCACTTGTCAATAAGTATTTGTGAATTTTGTTCACTTTTATTTGATTTAAGTAAAATTATTAGATATAATTAAATAAATGGATGTGATAATATGAAAGATACAATAAGAGATCAAGTACGAAGTGTACTTAGAGATAAATTAATGGGTAATAACTCTGTAGAATTAAAAAAGTTAATTAGTGATACTTTAGAGATAGATCCATCAACAATTAGAAAATGGATTGCTCCAAATTCTAATTCAATTCCTTCAACAGTTGATTTACCAATTATTTGTGATTTATTAAATATAACTCTAGCTGAATTATTTGGATTAAATCAGGATGAGTTAAATGTTAAACAAAAACAATTGTTAAAATCTTATGAAGATGCTGATGATAAAAATAAAACATTAGTTGATACAATATTAGATATTAAGTAATTTATGAAGAACATTTTTGTTCTTCTTTTTTTGACTTCGTTTAGATGAAACGACTTACTTAAAATCAAAAAAATCAACTATTTCAAAAGCAGCAAATTTCAAACGTTACTCTCTAATCACCCGGCTATTAGTATACGCCGGGTTTCCCATAGAAAATAAACGTTTGAAGGGCTATTTATATTTTGCTGTTTTGATAATAAAATAGAGTTTTATATTTCATGATTTTTCACCCTTTCTAACTATGTAAACATCACACTTTTGAAGCCACGCGACGGGCTATTAGTAATACGCCCGTTTCGCGCTGTCTTTTACAAAAGATTGATTATGTTTATAGTTGTTTATTTTAGTAATAAAATTCGTATACTCATTTAATTACAATTAGATGATAACTTACATGATTATACCAATTTGCCACCTAACCCTATAAAAGGTGCATTCTTGATTAAAACACACTTTATTACAGTTAGATTTTATTATAGTTATAAATATCGTTTGTCCTTCTTAACATATATAAATCGGTATTTCTAAAATAAAATCTAAAATCATTTTACAAAATAGTGTAACATCATTACTCTACTTTGATTTTTTGGCAAAATAAAAACCACTAAAATTAATTAGTGGATAAAAAGAAAAATGTAAGTCCGTTGCCTGACTTACACCTATTAGGAGGTTCCAATAATTTTACTTATTGAATTCCTTTCTTAAATTTTCTGCTAAGTTGGTATATGTATAATTATATTCATATAATGCATTATTATGTGAATCACGCCCAACAACTGTACCATCTTTTAAATCTTTTTCTGCATCACAGTTAATTTTAACAAGTTCATTAATTACAATATCAAAATTAACATGTGTATTTATTGTTAAATCATCACATAGTGATTCTAATTTATTATCACAATGAGTTACTCCATAAAATATATGCCAACCTCTTATTACATTAGCTTCACTAAAATAATTTTTTGCATATGTGTTAAATAAAATACATTTATCTAACAATGATTGAATATCATCATTAGTAGGCATATTGTAATTTTTTATTGTAATAACAACTGATGAATCTCCCCAATCGAAATTCATATTATCTACATCGAAAATTTCTTTACAAAAATCAATAACTGCTAACGTTGTAACATCAAACAATTCTATTTCAACAGTCCCAACAAATAACTTCTTATTTTGAATTCCTTTTAATTTTTTGAAAAATCTAATACCTGAAGCTGAATCATATAAATTTAATTCTTCATCTTTAGTATTATTAGGATTCAATTCTTTAATTTCATAATGATTTTGAACTTTGATTATTTCAAATTTCTTATCATTAGTAGCAAAATGAGGAAATTTATTAGCTTTATCATCATTTGTTTGTATATGACAACAAATCAAATTATGTTCTGCATCTTTTCCACCTTTACTTTGAGGTAAAATATGATCTAAATTCCACCCAAATTCACTTTTTCTATCATCATAAGCACTCTTATTGATAGTTCTTCCAGCAAAGTCTTTGACTCTAACTGCTTTACCGAATCTTTTTTTCCACAGCAACATTGCTGTCTCCCTACATATAATCATAATATTATTCATTTTATTCACCTTATCAGTAAGTAAAATAGAACCTCCTTTACAGTTCTTAATAAATACATGACTAATCGTTAGGGCAACCTAATACTGTAAGCCTCAAAGGGCAATCCTCATAACAGTGTTCCAGAAGATTCATTAGTCAACTTTTCATATCAAAAGTTTATTGTTTTATTTGTAACTGCAATAATATTATACAAAATATAAGAATAAAGTCAATGACTCTTAGAATCATTGACTAAAATTTATTTTACTCTCTTATTAGCTATATCATAAAATTTATCATCTTTTTCAATACCAATATAATCTCTACCTAATTTCTTAGCAACATAACAAGTTGTCCCACTTCCCATAAAAGGATCTAATACTATATCAGCTTTTTTAGTACACGATGATATTATTCTTTCTAATAATTCTTCCGGTTTTTGTGTTGGATGATAACCGAATTTCTTTTCATGCATTTGAACAGCTGGAATTGTCCATACATCCTGCATTTCATCAGTATCGATATCAAACATATCTTTATAATTAAAACAATGTTTACCACTCTTTTTAGCCCAAATAATAAGTTCATACGAGAACTTGAATTTGTTTTTATAAATTAATGGTGGTGGATCTGATTTATGCCACACTATTATATTTATAATTTTAAATCCCACTTCTTTTAAATACTTTTGTATATCAAAAATATTATGTGATGTACCACTAACCCATATAGTACCTGTATCTTTTAATACATTGTAACATTGTTGTATCCATTCTTTAGTAAATTTATCAGTATCTTCATAATTTTCTTTTTTATCCCAATCACCTTTATTTACTGATACAACCTTTCCACTTTTAATACTTAATCCATTATTAGAAAGAAAGTAAGGTGGGTCAGCAAATATCATATCTATACTTCTTTCTTTTAATGTTGGTAAAACTTGTAAACAATCGTTATTATATAACAAAATAAAACACCTCCAGTAATATTATTACTAGAAGTGTTCTATTTTACTAAATTATTTTGCTACTACTTCGACACCTAGACAATCATTTTCTAAGAATAATTTGACTTTATGATGAAATTCTCCTAACGCTAACAACAGATTTTCAACAGTATTTTTTTCTTCATTAATAGAAATAGTCTGTTTACTTATGCTACCAGCATGAGCAAAACCACCTCTTAGAGATGATAATGAAGAAATATGCATTAGTATTTCATTTGTAAAAAAATATTCATCAATTCCTAATGGTAAAAAAAGTTGTGAAATATACGATTCCCCAATACCACAATTTTTTCTAATCACCTCAGAATGTTGATAAACCACATTACCTACTTTTTGATATAATTTTTTAAAGTTTGATATTTTAGATGCATTTAACATTTCATCTTTGAGGGAATATTGAAATGCCAAATGCATCAGAGATGAATGGATAACACCATCGACATTATATTTTGATTTTATATATTCTAAAATAAATTTCGCTAAAACTTCAAAATATTTTTCTAATTCAGCATGAATTAAAAGCACATATGATTTAGTTTGAATTTCGAATTTTACAACTTTATCGAAAGGTATTTCTTTGTCTATTTTCAAACTTTTCTTAATTATAGTGTGAGAATTATTTAAATCCTTTAGAATACTATCAAAACTATTTATCATATGTATTCAAAAACTCTGTTTCAAAAATATTTCTTCGATTCAATGTTTTTTCTTTTGATGAAACAGTTGGTTTAAATGCATCAATAAATTTTTCATTAGACGTAAATAAATCCTTTAGAAAGTCTATTAATAAAATATCATTTTTATCATTTACCAACTTCCTATTTTTTTCACACGCAAATAATACACTAAGAACATCGAAAAGTAATCTATTAAAAACAAGAAACTCATCTTTACTAGGATTATAAATTTTAAAAGCATGTTCACCAAAATGTTCATATATAAATTCTATAGAGTTTTCGAAATTAATGATATCGCGTTCAATTTGCTCTTTCATATTTTTCCATTCTCGATTTAAATTTTTGTATGTCAAATCTAAAATATCACCAATTGTAGTACTATACAAATCTTTATAATATTTAAATGCATAAAATCGACATAACAATTCTGCATCTTTCATTCTCTTACTTGTTGAACCTTCTTTTATATTCAATATTTTACGAATCCCTTTACTATTTAAAGAGTTTTCATTAATAAAACTTGAAAAACTTCCTGGAAACAATGTATGTCTTAGTTCTTGCGTACTTAATGGTACACTACCAGAATTTAATCTAGCAAAAATAAAATACAAAAGTTTTTCATCATAGTTTTTTACAATAGTAGCTCTAAGTGGATATGTTTCTAGTTGTGAAACATATTCAGTTAAATCATGTTTTGTCTTTAAATCTAAATAGTTTAAACCATTTAATTCCTTTAACACTTTTAATCCTTTGAGCTTGAAACTTTTTCCATTTTCTATTGAAATAAATTCAATTATTGTAGATATTCGTTGTTTACCATCTATCACAATAAATTTATTTCTTTTATTGTCATCTGCAAGTAATATAGATGGTATTGGCAAATGTAATATTAACGATTCTATAAATTGAGATTTTCTCGAAATATCCCAAACTTCTCTCCTTTGGAAATCTGGATCAAATATAAATTTTTTTTTATCTGCATAGTTTATCAACATATCAACAGAAAGATCTGAATTGTAAGAAGATGTTTTTAAAAATGATTCCTTTTTAATTTCAGTTGATACCTCTTCAATTTCATTATCTATATCTATTTGTTCTCTCTCATATTCATTCATAAAATACACCCTTTCTTACTTAATACACCCAATTCTAAATCATCAATTGAGTATAAATCATCTAATACATCGAATGTTTCTTTAAGATTATTTCTAGCAGAAATCCATCCTTTACCATCCGTGAACCAAACAAACTTAAATCCCTCAATATCTTTAGCTTCTGTAGCTATCATTTTATAACTTCTAGCTGTTTCATTTAATTTAGAACCACCAGAACTATAGAAATTACATTCAATAGCATAAATCATATCTTTTGTCTTAATAACAAAATCAAATCTCTTTGCTGTTGAACCAGCATTACTTAATTTCCCTAAATCAATATCCCATTTAGTTTCAATATCTTTTAAATACATTTCTTTATAATAAGTTAAACCACTTTTGATTAAATATGACTCAACTAAATCTTCCATCAAATGACCACCTCTATTTTTACGACCATTTGAATTTAAACCAGTTTCTACACCTGTTACATAATCAACTAAGTTATTTACTAATCTATTTACTAATAAGTCAAATAAACCTGTTTTATTCATAAACATACAATATTCATCTAATGTATAGTTCATTTCTTTAAAATTGAAGTTAAATGAACCTTCTTCATCCATAGTAAAGATATCCAATTCTCTTTTAGCAATTAATATTGGAATACATTTTAATGTATCTGGATATTTAGTAATAATATTTTTAAAATCATTTTCTATATCTTTAGAACCTAGTAATGAATTTAATATATTTAATTCTACTTTAATTTTATCTACTTCCGAATATACTTTATTAAAATCAATATAATATCCATAATTAGCAATACTATCTTTGAACTTACTTATCCATTCATTAAAATCTCTCATGTTACTCCTCCAATTTACTAATTCTTCTTTTAGTTAATTCAATATACTCTTTAGATATATCAATTCCTATATATTTTCTATTTAACTTTAAAGCAGCTACTCCTGTTGTACCACTTCCGTTAAATGGATCTAATATAGTTTGTCCTTCTAATGAGGAACATTTAATAATTCTTTCTAATAAAGCTAATGGTTTTTGAGTTGGATGTTTACCTTCTTTTTTCTCTTTTTGCGGTGTTAAAGAAGATTCGTAAATACAATCATCTTCAAACTCCCAAACATCTTTCATTTGTTTATTATAATTTTCTTGTTTCATATCTTGATAATTAAAACAATGTTTACCTTTTTTCTTAGGAGTTAATTGTTTTCTAGCCCATATAACTGTTTCCGTAGAATGTGTAAAACACCTACACGCTAAGTTTGGTGGAGGATTAGTTTTCTTCCATATAATATTATTTATAATACTAAATCCTTCTAATTCTAAAGCTACTCCTATGGTATATACACTATGTAGTGTTGCTGATATCCAAATAGTTCCATCATCTTTTAATACATTTCTACATAACTTAATCCATTTACGATGATACTTTAATCTTTCATTTATTTCTAATGAATAATCCCATTCACCTTTATTAACATTTACTTGTTTACCACCACTACAAGAGATTCCTCCACTTGATAAAAAATAAGGTGGATCAGAAAATATCATATCGATAGATTTCTCTTCTACTGTTTTAAGTTTTTTAAATGTATCTCCATTTATTAATTTAAAATTATCTTTTAGATTAGTCATTATTTCAACTCTGTTTCAATTAAAGTAATAGTGTTACCCTTGTCGTTGTAATACCATTTAAACATCATTTCTTTTGATGAACCATCTTCCTGCAGAGCACCATGTTCTTTAAAGAAGTTAGTAACTCCACTTAAAAATTTTCTATTTGATGTAGAAATATTAAATTCATACTCAATATTTTTAAAGTAGACTTTCACTTTTCTGGCTGTCGGTTCTAACTTACTATTAATTGATGAAGGCATTGATATTATTCTTGAACGTATATCATTTAATGTAAGTTTCTTTTCAACATATTCAGCTGAATCTATAGGAGTGTTATCTAATACTACAACTTCTCCATCTTCTTTAATAGTTGTAAGAACATTCTCATTTACTTTTCTAAAGAAAACGTCCATTCTTTTTTTACTAAATACAGGCTTATAAACAAAGCCTATTTGTTTATCAATACAACTTTGAACTAATGCTTTACCATCTACTAATATTACAGGTTTTGATGGATCATTTGATGCTTCTGATTTAGATATTTCTGAAAAACATGCTGTAGTAATGAATATTCCTTTATATCCAAATGGAAGTGTACCTTTTAATTCCCTAATTTTATTTGGAGCAATTTTAGGACCAGTAGGTGCATAACGTTTAGCTTGCACATAATAGTTAGTTATGTCAGTTTCACTAAAATCACCTACACCTTTTCTGATAGCTTTTAAATCTACTCCACCATCACCAGAGCGTTGAGTAACTTCTACTTCATCTAACCCAATTTCAAGTAAATATTCTCTCAAAAATTCTTCAAATACATACCCATCTTCAAAATATGAATAAAACTGTTCTAATAATATTTCAAATTCATGATCATCTAATAATGTTTTTAAATCCATAAAAGTTCTCCCTTTCCTAATAATTTGTAATAATAACTTCTTCTACAGGTCCTCTTTCATTACCTTTAGAATTAATCATTCTTTTAACATCAACAACATTTATATTAAATGCTTCATATAACTCTCTAATTAAAGATGTATTGTGATTACTCAACATAACTTTAACACCTCTATTAGTTAAATCTCTAAATACTTCAGCTAATCTTCTTTGATCATCTCTACTAAAATCAAATTTAGTGTAAGCTGTAAATGTTTCTTTATCATCAAATGAATCATAAGGTGGGTCAAAATAAACGAAGTCTCCTTTTTGAGCTGCACTTACTGCTTTTTTAAAGTCTCCACTTTTAATTGTTACACTACCAGATAAAAAATACTCATGTAATAATTTAATATTTTCTCTATCAAATGTATTTACTGATTCTTTTTTAGCACTTGGCACATTAAAATAACCATTTGAATTAACTCTATATAAACCATTAAAGCAAGTTTTATTTAAGTAGATTGCTCTAGCAGCTCTTTTAGGTTTAGAGATTTTATCAAAGTCTTCTTCTCTATCTAGTTCTCTCATTTGATAATAATATTCTTCACTATGATTTTTTTCATGTATTTTTAATTCTTTAATCATAGATTTACACAATCTTTCACCACTTAAACATTTATAAATAGCTAATAAATCTTGATTAACATCATTAATAGTTGCATTTTTTGGCATAAGAGCAAATAGTAAGGCTCCTCCACCAATAAATGGTTCGTAATAATTATTATATTCTTTAGGCATAAGTTCAAGTAATTTATCCATTAATTGTCTTTTTCCACCAGCCCATTTTACAATTGGATTTGCATTCATAATATCAACCTATACCTTTCATTTAATTTATTCAAACAATCTTAGTTATTATAACATATGATTAGACAAAAATCATCGTATTGAATCAACAATTTTATTGATTCCAAAATCCAATAATTTTTCTAGCCCATATTTTGTAATTTTATCAAAAGTAATAATATTTCTTATAATTCTTAAATCATCTTTTAAATAATCTATATTTTTATTTTCATATTTAAGACTATTATGTTCTACATATCTACCAGTAAAATCCGCATATGAATTTATAAGTTGTTCATTCTTTTGCAATTCATTTATTAATATCAACTTAACATCATCTATGTTAGATGATGTTAAAGCAGCAAAAATATCATTCAATATAACCTGTAAGTCTGTTAATTTATTTTGAAGGGATAAAACATTTTTCATTAATTCATATTCATTTTCTAGTGTTTTTGTATTGTTTACATTATTATCCATTTCATTACTCCTTTCGTGCATTTTCTTTCTATTATTATAACATTTTTAAATGAAAAATAATATATATTTTATACACTTTAAATTACTTATTTACATCTTCTTTAAATAGTTCTATATAGTGTGACAAATCTAAGTCATCAGTATAATGACTGTATGTCATTATTATAGAAAAAATAACTAAAAATACATATAGTGATAAATGTGTATTATAGTAATCAATTAATCCATGCGCATGCATATTTCTATAATTTATACCGTTATGGTTATTTAACACTGCATTTATTGTATATATTATATTTGAATCAATAAGATCTATAAAGTCTTCATTCTTTATCATATGTTCAATAGTATTATATCGCTTAATTTTACCATCTTCTAAAAATTCAATTTCAGAAACTTCACATAGTTTAGCTAAATTTCTAATTGCATCTTCTATTTGTGGTATAAGAATTGAAATAGCAATTTCTAAATCATTTTTAAAACCAGCTTTAATTCCTTTTTTTACTATTTCTTTTCTGTTATCTGAAATAATATAACATGAATCTATCAACTTATTAATTTGATTGCTTAAATCGTCTACATCACATTTAGATATAGTATCTAAAAATGGGTATGCAACACTTAGTTCTGTAGAAAATATGTCTAACTTTCTTAGATATAAATTTTCTTTGAGTTCCTTTGTATCGTTGCAAATATCATCATTAGTGAGTTTGTTTCTTTTTGATATTATTAGTCCATTTGAATTGATTATATTAAAATTACTATACGAACTTAATATCGATAATTTCATCTCATTAATCATTTGCTTTTTTTCTTTTTCAAAATTGGATATAAAATTATGTGAAAGGAATAAAAACATTTCTTTAATGCTCATTCCACTAGCTATTTTATATAACTTTTCATCTAGAACTTTTAATTCTTCATCATAAGGAATTGAAATCTTTTCAATATTTGCAGCAAATTTATTCATTAATTTTTCATATAATGATTTGAACTTTTTTTCACTTTTTTTATCTTTAATTAATTTTGCAATATTAAATGCTCTTAGTGCATACTCATGATTATATCCATTTGTTTCAATACACAATGTCTCCATAAAATTCATTTCTTCTATATATATATCATCAAGTTCGAACTTCAATTTGTTATAATAATCTCGTTTTATGTTAAAAAGTTTATCTAACACAAATCCATTATTCTTACTAATCTCTAAAATATTATAAAATACTATATCAAATTTTGATTTAAAAGATAAATCATCCATATAATTGATCATTAACTTTAATATTGATATATTACACGCTGGAGTATCATAAGACATGTTATCTACGAGATTTTGAAGTTTCATAACTAGAATTTTTTCATCAAATTGTTTATTATATTTCTCATGTAAATAAAATGCAGAAAATAAACACATAGATTTCAAATAAAAATCACTTTCATTATCAAAAGAATCCAAATAATATCTAAATGCTATTTTGGATGAATCATAACTTTTATTTAAGAATCTATCATAATCATACAATCTTGCTAAAATAAAGGAATCTATAATTCCACTAAAAACAATATCATCTTTAAAGATATTAAAATCCTCCAGAGATATATGCACATATTCAATCGTTTCTGATCCACCATAAAAAAACTGAAAATTGCTTATAAGTCTTATAAGCTCTTGTTTAGCTTTTATTGATTCATTATCAATAATTAAATCACTAAAAACATTTGTTATCTCTTTTATTTTATCTCTAACCACAACAATCACACCTTTTTATTTACATTATACTATACTTATTATTTACTTTATATAAAAACAAAAATATATACCAATATAACCTGCACCCACAACCCCATTACACTCGAACTACATACCTATACTATAGTTATAACTCATGCTCTACAAAGGTAAAATTAATTATAAAAATAAAAATAAAAACGGCTTAGATTAGCCGTTATTTAAATACTATAATTTGATGTATATGTCTGTTTGTGGTTCTGGTAAATAAAAGTACTTTTGTTTACTATTAAATAAACCAAATCCAAAAAGACCTGCTGGGACGATTGCATATAAGGATTGAATTATTTGAAATCCTCCACCTAATGGATCTGAGAAAGGATCTAAAAAGGCAAATATTCTTTCTAATCTATAAGGAGCCGATAATACTAATATTACTACTGCTGCTACTCCACCTAAAATACCAAAATAATAATATTGTCTTTTTATTCCTGATATCATAAGCATTACTAATATAGTACATACAAGAATAGCACCTGTACCAAAGTCAGGTTCTAACATTATTAAACCAAATACAGTTCCTACTATTAATAAAGGAGGAATTAAATATTTAAGTTCAGTTGTTTTACCAAAATTCATTGATAAGTATTTTGCTATAATTATTATTACAGCTATCTTTGATAATTCTGATGGTTGAATAGAAAAACTAGCAATACCAATCCATGATCTTGCTCCACCTCTTACTATTCCAATTCCAGGAATTAATACTAAAACTAATAGTATAATAGAAGCAATGAAAATATGATTTGAATATTTATAAAAAAGATTAGGTTTTATTTTAGAAAAAGTTATAAATACTACTACTCCTAATAAATAAAATATTAATTGTCTAATAAGAAAAAAATATTCATTTCCTTGTTTATAATCAGCCCATACTTGTGATGCACTATATACCATAAGAACTCCAAATGCACCAATTAAAATAGATAAAATTGCTATCTTTTTTCCCATTTATAATCACCTAAGAAATTATATGTAGAATGTTGTTTTAATATTAATATATTGTAACAAAAATTATATATATAAGAATTTGCAAAAATATACAAAATATGATATAATTTCACATAAATAGAAAAGAAGAAATAATTATGAAAATTTTAGATTTTTTTGTTAAATTAATAATTGTAATTGGTTTAGTTTTAATTACAGCTGTTGTAGTTCTTACTTGCTTCGGTGAAACTAAATTTAGAGTTACTTTTGATGCTAATAACGGAACAGCAAATACTATTGTTTATGTTCTTGAAGAAGGTACAGTTGATAAACCTGAAACTGACCCAACAAAAGAAGGAAATACATTCTTAAATTGGACACTTGAAGGTGTAGAATATAATTTTGAAACTGTTGTTGAAGATCACATTACACTTATTGCTGCATATGATACTGATGAATATACTATTAACTTTGATGTAAATGGTGGAAGTCCATTAACAAATTCATCAATTACTGTAAACTATGGAGATACTGTTACATTTGAAACTCCTACTTTAGATGGTAAAGAATTCGGTGGATGGTTTAATGGTGAAACTAAATATACAAGTGGTGAATGGACTACTGTATTAAATGAAGAATTAACATTAACTGCTAAATGGTTAAATGTTTATACTGTTTCTTATGAATTAAATGGTGGAGCTAACGCTTTAAATAATCCGGAAACTTATACTGAAGGTACTACTGTTACTTTAGAAGATGCTACTTTAGCAGATCATACATTTATCGGATGGTTTGAAGAAGATACTTTTGAAAATGAAGTTACTACTTTATCTGATTTAACTGCAAATATTACTTTACATGCTAAATTTGAAGAAACTTCAAACGATGGTGGAGCTACTCCACCTGTTACGGTAACTGTTGAACAATTAACTACTGCATTACCTTCTACGTTATCATCTGATTCTGATTTAGTAGCAGATGTTACAATTGAAGGACAAGCTTATGATGTTACTTGGTCTATGACTACTCTACCTACTACTGCAGGTACTCATGAAATTACTGCTTCTATTACTGTTGGTGAAAATAAAGTTACAACTTCTTTCTCATATGTTGTTACAGCTCAAGAAGATCTAGAAGTAACTGAAGTTCAAGATTTAATTGATGCTTTAGAATACACATTAGTTGATGCTTCGAATTACACTGAAATCGTTGATGCTATTGCTGCAATTAATACAAAGTTTGAAGCTTTAACTGAAGATCAAAAAACTCAAGTTAGTACTACTACTTTAGATACTTTAAAAACTTTAGTTGATGCATATGAAAATTCTGTAGCTGCAATCAAAGAAGTTCAAGATTTAATTGATGATTTAGAATACGAATCAGTTGATGATGATAATTACCAGACAATCGTTGATGCTATTACTGAAATTTATACAAAGTATGATGCTTTAACTGAAGATCAAAAAACTCAAGTTAGTACTACTACTTTAGATGCTTTAGAAACTTTAGTTGATGAGTATGAAGCTACATTAGAAGACTAAAATCATAATAACTAAAAGACATATCAAATTAAATGATATGTCTTTTTTCTATTTATAAAATAAAAAATCTCTAAAAATTAGAGATTTAATAAAAATTCAAGTATTGCATTTAAGCCAAGACTATAAACAATAATAGCAAATGGTTTACAGAATATTAAAGTAAGCATATACTCTTTCCAAGTCATATTTGTAGTACCAGCTATATAACATAATATATCATCTGGAGCTACAGGAGAAAAGATACAAACTGCAAACGCAACTTTATACGCTTTACCATGATTAGCAATCCAATTATAATATTTTTTAGTTAATGATTTAGGAAATATTCTATTTACTAATTTTCTACCATATTTCTTTGAAATAGCAAATACAATAACAGACCCAATTAATATCCCAACATAGTTATATATAAACCCCAATACCGGTCCAAATAATACTACACCACCTAAGCAAGATAAACCTGCTGGAATAACAGGGAATAACACTTGAATAAACTGAATACAAAGAAATAATAAAGGACCCCATATACCAACGTCATCCATTAATTCTTGTAAATCATCAATAGAAGTAAAATAACCTTGTGAATATCCAAATACTAATAAACCGAATAAAATACCCATTGTAATTACAGTGAATATATTTAGTCTTCTTTTATAAATAGCAGATGCTTCTACCTCTTTTTGTTGTTTTTTATATTCATCTATTAATTTATTAACAAAATCAGATTCAAAATCAATTAAAACTATATCACAACTTATTTCAAGTTTTTTTAATGTATCTATATCATTAGCTGTTTCAGTAATCATAGAAAAAGCAATATCATCAATATATGCTGCATTATTCTTTTCGTTTAATTCATTTTTACAATAAGTATGAATAAAAGGCACTTTAAACTTATTTGATATTAATTCAGCTAAGTCAAATGTTACTTCCTCTGAAAATGATTGTACAATATCTGGTTTAAATTCTAGTATTGCTGTAAGTACATCATTTGTTTTTTTAAATCTTTTATTTTTTTTAGAAAAATCTAACGCTTCTTCTTTTGTAAGGTAATAAATATTATCTTCAAAATAAGAAGTTTCTTTTTCGGTAACAGTTAGTACTTTTACTTCATGATTTACTTTTTCTAATTGTTCTTTAATTTTTAAAACTGACTTACACATAGAATTTTCTAAATTTAATAGATCAGTTGTTAGTAATATATTCAAAGTACCAACTCCTTGCATTATATCTATTATATGTTTTAATGCATTTTTTTACAAGTAATATCTTTTTTATACATTATTATATAATGAATAAATTTGCAGTTAGTTCTTTTACTAATGTATTATTCTTATAAATTGATGCTGTTACAAGATACTCTCCAATTTCTACAGGAGGTACTTTATCGTTGTTATAACTAAATGTTATTACATATCTTTCCATTCTTAAAACAGATTCATTAGATACACTTAATGTATGATAGTTATTATTAAATTCCACTGTTTTATCTATTAATTGAGCATTATCAATTAATGATTGATCATAGTTAGATAAATTAATAGTAAAATAGTGTTTTAAATCATCTATAATAATATCTTCATCTTTATTATTAAATTGTACTATAAAATAATAATGTCCAAATATAGATGGTTTAGCAATAAGTTCATTATTACTATTAAAATAGTTAATTGTATATTCTATATCAAAATTATTTGTTATTTCAAAATTATAGAAAATACCTTCTTGAACAAATATATCAATCACTTCAGGTAATAACATCATTTGTGTAATTATTAAATCAGCATTTAATATTTTGATATATCCATTTTTTTCAATAGTAACTTGAACACTATATATTCCACTATTTTTAAATGTGTTATTACTATATGTTATTTCAAATCCATTTAAGATTAGAAAAACATGATTATCTAATCTTATAGAATGGAAATTACCATCATATACTACTTCTTTATTATTAAATGTTGTTTCATCAATTAAAGTTTGATCATATTCACTTAATACTATTTCAAATTGATTATAAATATAATTTATTTCATAACTATCATGTAATGGTTTTAAAATAGGCATTACATAATACACTCCTACTTTTGTTGGTTTAACAATTTCATTACCATCAATATCAAAGAATATTTTTTTAACATCTATATATCTAGAATCAACAAAAACCTCGAATGAATATTCTTCACCATATACAATAACAGCTTCTCCAGTCATAATTGGAGAAATTGATTTTCTTCTAATTTTTAATTCACTTGTTATTTCTTTATAATAATTTTCTTTTTCAATTGTTACAAATACATTGTATAATCCAGCCTCTATTGGTAATTGTTTAGTATTATCATAGTAATAATTAACCTCAAATCCTTTACTTATTAAATAGTCATGATTAACAAGTAATATATTATGATGTTCATAATTAAATTCTACTTCAGTATTATCTAAATGAGTATTGTTAAGCAATTCATTATAATTGTATTTAATTTCAAACTCTTTTTTATTATTTAGTAGTTCAATATTTTCATTTAATGAAACTACTTCAATATAATATACACCTTCTAAAGTTGGTAAATTAATTTCTTCATTTAATTCATTATAATAATTATATTGAACATCTCTAATATCAACATATAAATCAATTTCTTCATTCTCATAATATTGAGTTTCACCAATAAATTCTACATTTATAACTTGTCTATTAATTTTAAATATATCTTTAATTTCAAAGTTTATTATACCATTCGTAATTAAAGCTTTAACTTCATAATATCCTGTATTAATAGCTTTATTATTTGTATATTCAATTTCATATCCTAACTCATTGAAATGTGATTCTGTATTTAAATATGTAGATTGAATTTCACTGTTATAAATAACATCATTATTAATAAAATATGTTTCTTCTAACAATAAAGAAAACTCGCTATCAACTATATTGAAACTAAATTCAATTTCTATTGAATTAATATTTTCATTGCTACTATTAACATATAATGTATTTGTATAATTTCCTATATCATAATAATTATTTTCTAATTCAAAACTATATTCTAAACCTTCAATTTCCTTTAAAACAATAGAATGATTATTACCATCAAATTCTATATCACTAATATTTAAATCCTCTAGTGTAATTGTGTAAGGGATTATAGTAAATAAAACTGTTTCTTCAATTACATCTATTTCATTTGAGAATATCAATGTAACTTCATATTCTCCAATATTTATATGACTATTGTTTAAATATTCAACGTCATATCCATTTAATTCATTTGTATATTCATATGTTTGGATTTCTCCGTTATACACAACATCTTTATTTTCTAATTCAAATTCTACTTCAATAGAATTGCATGCTACAAGAACACCAAAACTGAATAGTATAGAAACTAAAATTAATATTTTTTTCATTTTACATCACTCCTAATTAGTAGTAATGATATCACAAACACTATTTTAGAGTATGGTATTTTATGATAAATAGACTTTTTTATAATGTTATTTTAAATATATTAATTACATAATGTTTTATTATGTTTTAATTATATTTGAAAATGAAAATAAAATATTTTAAATTACAAAAAATGGCATTAATACAACATTTAATAAAAAGAAAGAGAAACTACTTTGGAGTAATTTCTCTTTCTTTTATTTTATTTATTTTGTTTTTTCTCTTCTTGTTTTTGAAGTTTCAATTTCTTTTTTTCTTCTTTTTTCATTTGCTTTAATTCTTTTTTTGTTGGCATATTTTCTAATTCTTCATAAATAGCTTTTAATTTTTTACCAATAGAATCAATACTTCTTTCATCAGCAACCATTTTACCAGCCTTAACTAAATCAACTGCAGTACCATCTAAAATGCTTGTTATCTTAGTAATAAACTCTTCATTGCTTTGAGACTTATGAACATTAATTCCGTCTTCTAACCAATCATCATAAACAGGAATATCTCTAATTACCATAGGTATCTCACAAGCTAATGCTTCAAGAATAACAATACCTTCTGTTTCTTCATGACTAAAGAATGCATATAAATCTGCGGAACGATATGCTGTTCTTAATTCATCTCTTGATACATATCCAGCAAAATTAACATTGCTAGGTGCAGTCTTAATAGCATGTTTAACATGAGAAGGCACTACTGAAAACGGAGTAAATCCATACCATATGAATTTAACATCAGGCATTTTTCTAGCTGTTTCAACAAAATCAATTACACCTTTTCTTTCGATATAATGACCTACTGAAATAACTACTTTTTCTCCATCTTTAATATCATATTTTTCTCTAAATGCTTGTACTTCGCTTTTATCAGGACTAAAGAATTCTGTATCAATACCATTTGATAAAGCAATTACATTTCTTTTTAATTTATATCCATCTAATATTTTTTTAGAATATTCTGTAGGAGTAATAATAATATCTCCTTTGTTATAACAATATTTAATCCACACTTTAAATAATGGAGCTAATAGATTTGATAATTTAAAAGAGTTTCTAAAATCTTCCATTGTTGAATGTCCATAATAAATTACTTTTTTCTTTTTTCTTTTTGCTTTTTTAGCAGTAAATAAAGAGTTTGGCAAAATCGTATTAATATGTACTACTGTAACATCTTTTTCCATTTTATCAGTAACTTCTACACCTTGTAATAATAGTGTTTCTTTTTGATGTAATATCGCTCTTGCAATACCACTTCTTTCTAAAGCCTTAAAGCTTCCCATATATATTTGAGTTTTCATAATAACCTCCAAGAATAAAATAAACCATTTATACTCTATTATAGTTTTTATTTAGTACTTTTACAAGTAAAATATGATATAACTCCCTATTTCGACCATTTTTTCATATAAATATTGTGATTTAGGTAAAACTTCTTTAAATAAATAAAAAATATCTTTTAAAATTAATTAAAAGATGTTTTTTATTTATTTTGTATAACCGTATTCTTTAAAGAATTCTTCTTTAAAATCACCTAATCTATCTTCTTTTATTGCTTCTCTTACTTTTTTCATAAGATTTTTTAAGAAATATAAATTATGATAAGATAATAATTTAGCCCCTAACATTTCTTCAGAATGAATTAAATGTCTTAGATAACTTTTCTTATAGTTCTTACATACATAACAATCGCAGTTTTCATCTAATGGAGATAAGTCATCAGCAAATTTTTTATTTTTAATAATTAATTTACCTTTGCTTGTCATTGCTGTACCATGTCTTGCTATTCTTGTTGCTAATACGCAATCAAACATATCAATACCATTCATTGCACCAACTACTAAATCATCAGGAGATCCTACACCCATTAAGTATCTTGCTTTTTCTTTAGGCATAACATCTTTTAGATATTCTAATGATTCATACATATCTTCTTTTGATTCACCTACTGATAATCCACCAATTGCATAACCAGGGAAATCAATTTTAACTAATTCATCAATACAATGTTTTCTTAAATCTTTAAATGGTCCACCTTGAACGATTCCGAATAAAGATTGGTTTTCTGTATTTTTATGAGCATCTTTACATCTTTGTGCCCAACGTATAGTTCTATCAACAGATTGTTTCATATATTTATAATCTGAATCAAAAGGAGGACATTCATCTAGTACCATCATAATATCTGCACCTAAATTATTTTGAATTTCCATTGATTTTTCAGGAGTTAAATATAATTTCTCTCCACTTTTATGATGTCTAAAAGTAACACCTTCTTCAGTTATTTTTCTCATATTAGACAAACTAAATACTTGGAACCCACCACTATCTGTTAATAATGATCCATTCCAGTTCATAAATCCTCTAATACCACCATTCAGTTTAACAATATCATCACCTGGTGTTAGCCATAAATGATAAGTATTCCCTAAAATTAACCCTTCACTCACTTCTTCAACTTCATGTGAAGTTAATGTTTTAACAGTAGCTTTTGTTCCTACTGGCATAAAGATTGGTGTTTCATAATCCCCATGAGGAGTATGTAAAATACCATATCTTGCTTTTGTTTGTTTACATTCATGTAATAATTCATACCATACTGCTGGTTTACTCATACAATTAATTCCCTTCTATTTTATAAACATAGAATCTCCAAATGAGAAGAATCTATATCTTTCTTTTATTGCTTCATTATAAGCATTTAATATTTTTTCCTTTGATGATAACGCACTTACTAACATCATTAATGTTGATTTTGGTAAATGAAAGTTTGTTATTTGTGCATTTACAACTTTAAATTTATACCCTGGATAGATAAAGATACTTGTATTACCATGTGATTCTTTAAATCCATTATCATACGCAGACTCTAATGTTCTTGTTGAAGTTGTACCTACTGCAATAATTCTTTTATTATTTTTAATTGCATTATTTAAGATATCAGCTGTTTCTTTTGAAACAAAGTATTCCTCTTCATGCATTTTATGTTCTAATACATTATCTACTGAAACAGGTCTAAAAGTCCCCAACCCAACATGTAATGTTACATATGTAATAATGATATTTTTTTCTTTTATTTTTTGTAATAATTCTTTTGTAAAATGAAGTCCTGCAGTAGGTGCAGCTGCACTTCCTTGATTTAAAGCATAGACAGTTTGATATCTATCTTTATCATCTAATTTTTCTCTAATATAAGGAGGAAGAGGCATTTGTCCTATCTTCTCTAGTATTTCAAATAAAATACCATCATATATCATTTCAAAATGTGCTAATCCTTCAGTAAATGTTTCAACACATTTACATCTAAGCATACCTTCATTAAAACTAACTACATCACCTATTTTAATTCTTCTTGCTGGTTTAACTAAAACTTCATAAATATTATTACCTAAATCTTTTAATAATAACATTTCAATTTTAGCATTTGTTTCTTCTTTATTACCAAATATTCTTGCTGGAATAACTTTAGTATCATTTAATACTAATACATCATTATCATCTAAATATTCGATTATATTTGAGAATGTTTTATGTGTAATTTCTCCAGTCTCTTTATCTAGAACTAATAATTTAGATTCACTTCTATTTTTTATAGGAGTTTGAGCTATTAGTTCTTCTGGTAAATTAAAATCAAAATCATTTGTATTCATAATCTATTACCTCATTGAATTAAGAAGTCTATATGCTTTTTCAGTAGCAACACGACCTCTTGCTGTTCTTTTTATAAATCCTTCTTTTAATAAGAATGGTTCATGTACATCCTCAATTGTTGTTACTTCCTCACCAATTGTAGTAGCAATAACATCTAAACCTACAGGACCACCATTATATCTTAAAACAATACATTTTAAATAGTTGAAATCTGTTATATCAAGTCCATTAGATGCGATATTTAATTTTGTTAATGTATCAGCACATAAATCTTTTGTTACTATACCATCACCAAGCACCATAGCAAAATCTCTTACACGTCTAAATAATCTATTAGCAATCCTTGGAGTACCACGACTTCTAATTGCTAGTTCTAACGCTGCACTTTTTTCTATTTCAATATCAAAAACAGTAGCAGTTCTTTCAACAATACTTACTAATTCTTCATTAGTATAAAATTCTAATCTTTCTATTACACCAAATCTATCTCTTAAAGGACTAGATAAATCTCCAAATCTTGTTGTTGCACCTACTAATGTAAAAGGAGGTAAATCAACTCTAACACTTCTAGCTTGATTATCTTTTCCAACAATTATATCTAAAACATAATCTTCCATTGCAGAATATAATATTTCTTCGACAACTCTAGGTAAACGGTGAATCTCATCTATAAATAATACATCACCAGGTCCTAATGTAGATAATACCGCTGCTAAGTCCCCAGGTTTTTCAACTGATGGACCTGAAACAAATCTAATATTTCTTTCTAATTCATTAGCAATGATTTGAGCAAGTGTTGTTTTACCTAACCCTGGAGGACCATATAATAAAACATGATCTAATGCTTCATTACGCATTTTAGCTGCTTTAATATAAACAGAAATCATATCTTTTACTTTAGTTTGTCCTAGATAATCATCTAAGCATAAAGGTCTTAATGAAGAATCATCAAAATCTTTCTTTTTTTTAGGTTTTGATATTTCGTCTTCATTTGTTTCAATTTCTTTATTTGCATCCATTTCCGCTTGTAACATTGCTTCCATTTCTTTTTCTGTTATTTCTACCATTAATGATTTCCCCTTAACTTCTACTTAATAATTTTAATGCTTCTCTTATTAATTCACTTACACCTAAGTTCATATCTACCTGACTCATTACTGTTGTTATATCTTTCTTACTATATCCAAGTGCACTTAAAGCTTCACTTGCATCTGCTACATTAGGATTATGATTAGATAATTTTTCAGTAGTTATTTTCCCTTGAAGATCAAAGATGATTTGTTGTGCCGCCTTAGGTCCAATACCTGGGAAACTTGTTAGGTATTTAGAATCCCCTCTATTAATAGCTGCATATAAATCATTTGGATTCCCCCCAGCAAGAGCAGATATTGCTGATTTTGGTCCAATACCTTTTACACTTAATAATAATAAAAATGCTTCTTTATCATCAGATGATTTAAATCCAAATAAATCTAAACTATCTTCTTTAACTGACTGATATACGTAAACTGTCGCTTGAGAATTTAAAATAAATTCAAATGGATTTCCAACTGTTATTAAATATCCAACTCCTGAAGCTTCAACTACAATATACTTTGGTTTAATACTTGTTATTGTTCCTTTAATATATTCATACATAAAAATAACCTCCATAATACATTAATATAATTATATCATATTTTTACTATTTTTTTAATTTATTTCTAATAAAATAGATATTTTTTAAGTAGTACAATTATATTATTATTTAAAATAGTTATTTTTACTAAATTATTTTTAATCATTCTAAATAAAAATTAAAAAACATTATTATACAATAATGTTTTGTAAAACTAAAAACGGCGTTATTAAAGGATTATTCAATTAATTGATTAAATAAAATACCACGTTCTTTATATGATGTAAATATATCATAAGAAGCAAACATAGGACTAAACAATAATACACTTTTTTTATTCAAATAAATTTTTGATTGTTTAACAGCATCATAAAATGATTCTGATTTAATACATTTTATGTTTTTACTTTCAAAATATTCATGTAAAATATCTTTTGTTTCACCATATGAAAATACTAACATAATATTATCAAGTGAATCATCAAGTTTTTCTAATTCATAATTTCTATATAATCCACCACATACTAATATTACAGGTTTTTTAATTGAGTTAATTGCACTTATTGTACTATAAACATTTGTACTTTTAGCATCATTTATTATATTCTTTTTAACATATTCAAATCGATATTCATCTTTTTTAAATTTTGTTATTTCTCTAATAATATCTTTTTTAGGAACCTCTAATAAGATTGATGTTATAATACTCGCTAAATAATTTCCTAATGTTTGTGTATTAGTTTCTTTTATCCTATTAACCTTAATGAACTTCTTTTCTTTGAAGTAAATATATCCATTCTTAATATAGCAATCAGCTTTTTCTTTTATACTATATGTATATTTTGTAGCAATAGAATCCTTACAAATTTTTTTTGTATTTTCACAGTCTATATTATAAATTAAAACATCTTCTTCTTTTTGATTTAATAATATTTTCTTTTTAGATAACAAATAATCTTCAAATGTTTTGTGATAATCTAAATGACAACAATTTATATTTGTTATTATAGCAATTTTAGGTTTGAAATAATTAGTACCTTTTAATTCAAAACTACTTAGTTCACAAACAAAGTGGGTTTTATCATAATCATTCACAGCAGCTTCACCTATACTATATCCAATATTTCCACATGCAACTGCTTTATACTTAGTATTCAAAATATTTGTTATTAAAGAAGTTGTTGTAGTCTTCCCATTAGATCCTGTTATCCCAATAAAATATTTAGTTAAAAACCAATATGTAAATTCTATATCTGTAATTATAATTTTATTTAAATTAATAAATTTCTTTATTATTTTAGAATCATAACTGATTCCAGGACCTTTTACTATTAAACAATATTCATCTTCTACTTCTTCATCAATATCAACATAATCATATTTGATATTTAACTTCTGCGCAAATTTAACTACACCATTATTACTTATTCCTTTTCCAACAAATAAAACTTTCACTTTCTCACCTTATCATTTGAAATAAAAGTATTGCTATATATACAAATACTATTTCAATTATATAAAACATATGTAATACTTCATGTTCTTTATAGCCACACATCTCAAAATGATGATGTAATGGAGCCATCTTAAATATTCTTTTCCCTTTTGTTAATTTAAAATATCCTACTTGTAACATTACAGATAATGTTTCTAATATAAATATTCCACCAATTATAAATAAATATATTTCTAATCTTAATACAATACATATAGTTACTATAAAAGCGCCTATTCCATATGCTCCTATATTACCCATGAATATTTTAGCCTTAGGATAATTCCATATTAAAAATCCAAATAGTGTAGAAATTAATAATAGAATTATTATACTAACTTCTAAATTAATAGCTAGGGAGATGATGAATAATCCGAACAAACATATAACACTACATCCTCCTAATAACCCATCTAATCCATCTGTTAAATTAGTTGCATTAGAAAATCCTGTAAACAATAATAATATTAATAGACCATATAAAAATCCTATATCTATGGTTGTAGTAAATAACGTTATTTCAGTATTATGATTATTTTCCATTAGAAAATAAAAATATACAGCAGCAATTAATATTTGAATAAATAATTTTAATGTACTTCCTATACCATCATTCTTCTTAGAAATTATTATTATTAAATCATCAAAAAGTCCTAATAACGAATAAGTTACAAAAGGAAAAATTATCATAAGATAGTTTATATCTAAATTCAAGATTTCTTTAGCAAGTAAGAATATAAAGCAAAATGTTAAAACAAAACCTATCCCACCAAGAGTTGGAGTTTTGTTTTTCACTCTATGACTTCTAGGACCTAATTCTCGTTGAATTTGACCTAATTCTTTCTTTGTTTGAATATGTATTATAAGTAAATCTATAATAAAAGTTAATACAACTCCTAATAAAAATAGAATACAAATTATTTCAGTCATTTCGATGCTCCTTTATATATGATTTTACAGTCTGTTTATCACTAAAAGGATATTTCATACCTAAAATAATTTGGTAATCTTCTGCTCCTTTTCCTAAAATAGCGATTATTTCATTTGGTTCTGAATTATCTAATGCATTATAAATAGCTTCTTTACGATCTAAGATTATATTGTACTTCTCATTAGTTATCTCACTAGTAATATCATTTATAATATCAATTGGAACTTCATCTCTTGGGTTATCATTTGTAAAAATAATTTTATCAGCATAATTACAAGTTATCTTTCCTATAATTGATCTTTTTTCTTTATCTCTACTTCCACCTGCTCCTATTATTACAGTTAATTTTGATTGTACATACTCTTTAAGTGTTTTAAGTGCATTATCAACACCATCAGGTGTATGAGCATAATCAATTACTATTGTTCTTGAATTATACTTGTGAATTTCCATTCTACCTGATACATTTACATATAATTTCATGAAATTTTTAAATGTTTCAATATCAAATCCTAAATTATTTATACATGCAATTGCAGCTAGAATATTATAAACATTGAAACCACCAATTAATGATGTTTTAAATAAACAATTATCGTTTTTATATAGTAGTTTAAATTTAGTTTCATTTAAATCTTTTATAACATTGATAGCATGATAATCAGAATCATTATATAAACCATATGTTACTACATTTGCATTACATAATTTGTTATAAAAAGTATAGTTATCTAAATCTTTATTTAATACAATAAACTTCTTTTTATGGTAAGGCATATTTGACATTATTAAACCTTTAGAAAATTTATAATCAATTATTGATTTATGATAATCTAAATGGTCATGTGTAACATTTGATAAAATTATTACATCAAAATCAAAATACATTACTCTTAACTCTCTAATCCCAATACTACTTACTTCCATAACGACATACTCTAAACCTTTATTTAAAGCTTGTTTTATTAATTTTGTTATTACTAATAAATTTGGTGTTGTATTATTAGAATTAAAATGATTATCTTTAAAAAAGATTCCACTCGTACCAATTAACATAGCAGAATATCCTTCATAACATAAAAAATCATATATCATATTAGATATTGTAGTTTTACCATTTGTTCCTGTAACACCTATTAGTTTTATTTTTTTTGTAATATCCTTATAAAATATTTTTACTGCTATTGCGATTGTTTTTTTTACATCATCAACTTTAATATAATTAATATCACTATATTTATTTAATAAATCACATTCATAGAAAATTGTTTTAGCTCCATTTTTAATAGCCTCTTCTATAAATGTGTTATTATCATTTTGAATACTTGGAATAGAAAAATAAACATCATTTTTATTGCAATCAATTGAGTTATCTTGTATGGTATTTATTTTATGATTATTTATAGTATAATTATTTAAATTTATTTTCTTTAATAATTTATTTATTTTCATTCTATCACCAATTAATTATATGAATATAATTAATTTTTATGAATATCCTACAAAATACAATAAAAAATAAAAAACCTATTTACATTTAGCAAAAGATATGTTAAAATAATCTAGCATGGTCGGATAGTTTAACGGATAAAACACGCGCCTTCTAAGCGTGCGATCTGGGTTCGATTCCCGGTCTGACTGCCATTAAAATATAACATCTTTTATTAGATGTTTTTTTTATACAAAAAAATACTCTGTATATTAATAATACAGAGTATTTTTGTTAACTATTTTTCTTTTTATAAATAACAAATATTATAGATGAAGTTAAAAGTACTATTACAAATAAAATTATAAAAATTGTATTATTTGTTGTTTGAGGTACTACTATATCAAACGAATGTGTAACAGTATTAACTTCATAATTTTCATTATCTAAACTTATTTCAATTGTATATGTATCAGTTTTATTTATATCTGATACAACTTCTTTTTTTGAGTTATATATTACATAGTTATAATTATTTTCAACTATTTCATATAGATTATTTGATACAACTAATGTCGAAGTTACTACTTCATTATTTATAGTTAATTTATTTTTACTATAATAAATAATTATATCATTTATTGTAAAATCATCTTGTTGTAGATATTCAGTAGTATCATTTGTTAATTGAGCAGCTTTTTTATTCACTGTATATTGTGTTTCTTTTGTACTTACTACTAAATCACCTTCTTTTATTATAGAAGATACAATGTAATTACCAGCCTCTTTAGGAAATAATCTAAAACTATTAACATTTTCACTTGTTGCTTCAAATTCACTAA
Organism: bacterium; assembly: GCA_044432865.1. Lineage (GTDB taxonomy): Bacteria > Bacillota_I > Bacilli_A > Acholeplasmatales > Anaeroplasmataceae > JAWXUE01. The sequence goes on from JAWXUF010000006.1 coordinate 28,932, forward strand.
TAATACCATTTTCATTTTTGAATTGTATATATAAAGTTTGAGTTTCACTTAAAACAGAATTATTAAGATCAATTGTATAAATATCACCAAAAATTATATTATCATCTAATATAATTTCGTTATGAATTAATACTTTAGATTCATCAATTGTAAAAGCAATTTGTAAATACTCAGATTCATATCCAAATGGTTCAATTTTAACATATACAATATAATTACCATTTGTTGTTATTTGTGTTGTATTTTCTCCATTAAATTTATATTCAATTGTAATTTCATTTAATGTTAAATCATTGAATTTACCATCAATATATGATTGTGTATCACTACCTGATACTTGTACAAAATCTCCACTTACAAAACTTCCATCTTGAATTCCTTTTAAAATTGTATTATTAAAATCATCAATATTATTATCATCTTTTATAATATATAAACTTTCTAATTCATCTTTTAAATTAGTTTTTATTAAACTTGGATTATAAGTTGCACAAGAAATTTCATATGAAGTTTCTGTAGTTGTTTTAATTTCATTTTTACTATTTAGTAAAGTTGTTGTTACGATGTATGTCCCAACTTGTTTTGGATAATTATCTAATATTAATTGTTCACTTCCATAATTAAATGTACTATTATATATCTTATCTTCAGATTCAATTGATATATTAACTGTATATCCACTTAATATCCCCGACTCTAAATTAAGATCATTATAAAACACATTAACAAATTCACCACTATTAAAAACATATGTATCTATTACATCGGATTTTGAATTTACTAATGCTGGAGAGGAAAATATGTACACTCCACCATCATCAGAAATAAATGTATTAGTACTTCCATCTTCATGTTCTTGTCCTGGTCTAATTGGTACAGTAGATTCACTGTAAGCTTCAATTTGCTCTGTTGTTAAAGCATCAGCACAAGTTGTTGGCCAAGAAGATAAGTCAGGTGTATAAGTAGCTAAAGTAACTGCAGGAATTAATCCAGACCCTAAGTTTTCTGCTAAAGGAGAAATTAGCTTAGCTTCATCACTATACGCATCATGTACATCAGTTGTTGTACCAATACCTAATTGTCCTAAATCATTTTGACCAAAAAATTTCAATGAAGAATCTTTAAATAAAACACCTGTTTGATATTCACCTACGTCAAAATAAGCAACATCTTCATGAATTAACTTAAATTCAGAACTTACAGAGTTTGTAGTACCATCACCATATTGACCATCAGAATCACTTCCAGCAATATACATATTACCTAAATTTGTTAGAAAATATCCTGTATGTATACCACCTTTTAATAACACTGGGAATTCATCTTCTAATAAAGATAAATTTGCTTGAGTAAATTTATACATAGTTGTTCTAGTACCAATCCCTAATTGTCCATAACTATTCGAACCAGTACCCCAAACTGTACCATCGTTTTTAAGTGCAAAAGTTGTTTGATACATTAAATCAATTTGACATACGTCAGTTAATTTTGGAATAGTAAAAGATGTACTACCCCCACCAACATCAGTAGATGTACCAGCACCATATAAATTACCTTCACTTGTTAAAAAAAACGTTGCTTGATAACCACCTTGAAAATCAATGATTTTATTATCATCTACAGGTAATAATGTATCTACTTGTGTCCATGCAGAGTTTGCTCCACTAATACCTAAAGATGATGTACTACCAATTGCCCATACACTTTCATCTTCTAATAAAATAATAGTAGCATTACCTCTAGAAACACATACTTTTACAACTTTTTTATTATTTGGTGTTTCTACTTGTGTAAATACAGTTAATGATGTTGAACTACCTGTAGCAAGCATTCCATCTGTTCCACGACCAGACATCCACAATGAACCATCATTATCAACTATAGCAGAATGATAAATTTCAAAGTCCCAACTTACTGGGTTAATAAATTTTTCATTACTATCTCCATTTTTATATGCTGGAAAATATAACTTTGAATTTGTAGTAGTATTATTACCTAAATTATAATATCTATTATCCCCAGCAATATATAAATATCCAGCATTTGTATCTAGATATGTTGTTACATGATGATTCATTTCAAATGGTGTTGTTAAGTGATCACCATATGAATTATTGTATGATTCTATTTCGCAATTTCCATCATTAGAAAAACCAAAACTTGCTAATGCAAATAAAATTAATAAATATATTTTAGCCATCATTTTAACAACTCCTTTATATCATTATAACATTTAATATAATTTCACACAAACTTACCATTAATAAAATCTTTATAAAAACAAAAAAAGTAAATACATTATAAGTATTTACTTTTTTAAATTATCGCTTTGTTATGATATTTTCTTTGATTTTTTCAATATAATTTTCTAGTTTAATTTTTTGACTATTATCTTTTACATTAGTAAGTTCTTTTAATAATGCATTATATTTCTTTTCCCAGTAATTTGAATATGTAGTTGAAATATTATGACGTAATAACGGACCAAATGTTATATCTTCTTCAGTATACTCAACTTGTCCTAATTCTGCAGTTAGATAATAACAATATTTATCATTATCTAAAATCATATTTTCTAATACAATATCAAATCCATTATCAAATAAGAATTTTCTTAAAACTTCAAAATCACTGTTAGGTTGTAATACTATTTTATTAGCCTGTTTAATTTTATCTAATGATTGACTTAATATTTTAGTCATTAAGTAACCACCAATACCAGAAATAACTAAACAATCTAAAGTACCTTTAAATTCAATTAGTCCATCTGATAATAAATATGTAACTTTATCTGTAACTTTATATTTAACACAATTTAATTTCGCACTATTTAAGGGTTCTTCATTTATATCTAATAGATAAGCATGTTTAATACCATGGTTTAATACTGAATATATCGAGAATAAACCATGATCACATCCAACATCAACTATTGTATTACATCCAACAGTTTCTTTTGATAAAAGCTCTAATCTTTTAGAAATTTTCATTATTTATTAACAAAATCCTTTAATTTTTTACTTCTTAATGGATGTTTTAATTTTCTTAATGCTTTAGCTTCTATTTGTCTGATACGTTCTCTTGTAACCCCAAACTCTTTACCAACTTCTTCTAATGTGCGATTTCTACCATCTAATAAACCAAAACGCATTCTTAATACTTTTTCTTCTCTATCTGTTAACTCTTCTAATACTTCATTTAAATATCTTTTTAACATTTCTTTAGCAGTAAATTCATATGGATCTAATGCATTTTTATCACTAATGAATTCTCCTAAAGATGAATCATCTTCTTCACCTACTGGTGATTCTAATGACACTGGCTCTTGTGCAATCTTTTGAATTTGTTGTACTTTTTCAACACTTATACCCATTTTTTCAGCTACTTCTTCAGGTAATGGTTCTCTACTTAATTCTTGTACTAATTGTCTTTGAATTCTAACTAATCTATTAATTGTTTCAACCATATGTACTGGAATACGAATTGTTCTAGCTTGGTCAGCTACAGCTCTAGTAATCGCTTGACGAATCCACCATGTTGAATAAGTCGAGAATTTAAATCCTTTTGTAGAATCAAATTTTTCTACAGCTTTCATTAATCCCATATTTCCTTCTTGAACTAAATCTAATAAAGCTAATCCTCTACCGATATATTTTTTAGCAATAGATACAACTAATCTTAAATTTGCTTGAATTAATTCTTCTTTTGCTAAATTCATTCTTGTAACTAATAAGTTTAATTGATCAATATCTGCTTGAGGTAACTCATATCCTTCTTCATTAACTGACTTTAATTGTTCTAATGCAATATTACCATCGATGATAGCTCTTGCTAAAGTAGTTTCTTCTTCTAATGTTAATAATTTCATTGCACCAATTTCTTTTAAGTACATTTTAACTGGATCATCAACTTTAATTGTATTTGGTAATTTATCGAAATTAACTACATCTTCAGCAATTTCTTCTAACTCTTCAAGATTAATATCAGAAGGCATTTCAGGTTCTTCAACGTCTAAAGCAACAGCAGGCTTAGCTTCTTCATCACCTTCAGGTAATGAAACAACAATTTCAATACCCTTTTCCTCTAATGCAACTCTTACAACATTCATATCATCAGTAGTAATATCAAAAGTTTGTGTTACATCTTCTAATAATACATATCCTTTAACGCTCTTTTTAACTAAATTTTCAATTTTTGTTTTAAATTCCATAAAATTACCTCGCTTTATTTTTTATCTATTTCTTTTTTTAATTTAATATTTTCGTTCATAGAAATAACTGAAGATGTATTTTTCAGTTTATTTACTAATTCATCTTTTTTTGATTGTTTACTAATAAAATTAATAGCATCAGATACTAACCTTTTATTTTTACTATCATCAGTAATAATATTTACATACTCAATAATTTCTTCAAATTCTTTGTTACTCTCATTATTCTTTATAAAATCATTCCAAATACCTTGTTTTGATATACCTGGATAATTTTCATATACATACATTAAATGAGAATACAACTGTCCATATACACTTGGCATTGAAGTTGAAAAATCATCATTACCATCTAATAGTTCATTAATATAGAAAACTAAATCATAGTTATATATTGCTAAACCTATTAATGTCTTACATGCTTCTTGTAATCCTTTAGCAATGTTATTTTGATTTGTACTTTTTACGACATTTGTTTGATATGAATTATTGTTATAATTATTATTAATTGGTTTATTATTAATTGGTTGATTACTAGGACGATTATAATTCATAGGCGGCTCATACATAGGAGGTGCCATATTACTATAATCAGGTTGATAATCATTATAATTCATAGGTGGTGCATCAGGTATATAATCTGATACTACTTGATTTGCAATATCTGGAGGTGGAGCCATGTTAGCATATACATCAGCAGGCACCTCATTATACACCGGTTTTGAATTGTAATTATTCATATTATAATTCGGTGGTTGATTATAATTTTGAAAGTTTTTAGGAGCTACTTTTACTCCATTAAATAAATTATAATCTTTTAATAAACTGTCATAATTTATTTTTAAATCATTCGAAAGTTTATTAAATAATTGTTCTTTAATAGTATTTGAACTAAGTGTTTTAATATATTTAAATACATCATTCTTTATTTCTTCAACATGAACTAAGGAATAAATATTTTTATCAATAAAATAAGAATTATAAATAAATTCAATTGAATTTATTCTTTTATCAAATAATTCATTAAATGCTTCGACTGAATTTTGTGAAATAAACTCATCAGGGTCAATTCCATTTGGTAATTGTAAAACATCAACATTAATTCCTTTTAACAAATTAATTGCTGTTTTAGTTGCTTTAATACCAGCATTGTCATTATCATAAGCAAGCACAACATTACTAGCATACTTCTTAATTAATTTAACTTGATTACTTGTTAAAGCACTTCCTAAAGCACATATAACATCTTTATGATTAGCATTAGATATTTTTATTACATCCATTTGCCCCTCACAAAGAATTACTCTTTTTGTTTTATTTATTTGACTTACAGCATTACTTAGATTATATAAATGATCACCTTTACGATAAATAATAGTTTCCATTGTATTAACATATTTAGGACCATTACTTCCATCATATAATCTTCCAGAAAATGCTATTGTTTGGCCATTTTCATTAGTAATAGGAAACATAATTCTATTCATAAATATATCATATAAACTTGTTCCATTATTTTTAACTAAACCAATTTCAATACAATCAATATCAAGGAATCCATTGTCTATTAAAACTTTTGTTAATGTATCTTTTTTATCAGGTGCAAGTCCGATACCAAACATTTTAATAGTTTCTTCAGTTAAACCTCTTTTATACAAATAGTCTAAAGCTTTTTTTCCTGATTTACTATTAAATAAATTGTACGTATAAAACTCTTGCGCAACTTGATATATATCGTAATATTTTTTATTTTTATCTTCTTTTTTAGGAGCAATATTTAAATCAACTTTAACTCCAGCTCTTTGTGCTAAAATACTAATTGCTTCATTAGTAGAAATCTTTTTTATTTTCTTTAAGAAAGTAACTGGATTTCCACCCCCCCCGCAACTCATACATTTAGCTATTTTTTTATCTACAGAAACAGAGAATGAAGGACTACTATCATCATGGAATGGACATAAACCAAAGTATCCACTTCCTTTTTTGGTTAATTCTACGAATTCACCAACTAGACTAACCATATCTGTTTTATCAATTATTTCTTGAAATTTTTCATCGCTTACCATAATTTTATTTACAAACAAATATTGTTTGAGTCCTCCTTTCTTCTATAACTTGTTTTTTAAATATCTCTCTAGTAATTTTAAAGAAGTATTTTTTCTTTGCCTAATTCTTTCAGAAGAAAGGTTGAATTTTTTAGCTATTGATTCAAATGTATGAATTTTATAACCATAAAGTCCATATGTCATAGCAATTATTTCTTTATTAATACCATCAAGTTTATTTACAGCTTCTTCTATAACTTTTTTATTAGACTCAATAATAGCATATTCAATAGGAGAAGTATTATTTTTATCAGAAATTGTACCTTGTAAAGTCAAATCGTCATTTCCTTTAACAAAAGAATCTAACGATTGGAAAGTAAATTCATATGATTTTAATTCTTCTACTTCTAATTCTTTAATATCTAATTTATTAGCTATTTCTTTATTAGTAGGTTTTCTGTTCAATTCAAAATTTAATTGAACTTCACACTTTTTAACTTTAGATAATTTTTCATAGATATTAGTAGGCAACTTAATATCGCTACCTTTTTTTGAAATTCCACGTGTTATTGATTGTTTAATCCAAGCTGTTGCATACGTTGAAAATCTATATCCTAATTCATGATCAAATTTTTCTACTGCCTTAATTAGACCCATATTACCATCTTGAATTAATTCATCGAATGGCAAAGAAGACCATGAATACTTCTTAGCAATAGCAACTACATATTTTAAATTTGAATTAATCATTTTATCTTTTGCAATTTCCATATCAGAAATTATATTATTATGTTTATCAAAATCATCTTTACTAAGAGAATCATTTTTATAATTCTCTAATAATTCTAATCCACTTTTGATTTTAATTGCACATTCAATTTCTTCATCTTTATTTAATAAGGGATATTCACCTATTTCTTTTAAATATAATGAAATTAATGTGTTATTAGCAAAGGCAAATGATTTATCTACATCTTTAACTAATGTTTCAACTTCTTCTTCAGTGATATCATTATAAATTTCATTCATATAATTCACCTCACATAACTTTTATTAAAATTTAAGTTTCTCAGCAATATACGCTTCTAAATCATTTACGTTAACACTTACTTGTTGCATTGTGTCTCTATCTCTAATTGTTACCATATTATTATTTAACGTTTCATCATCTACTGTAATACAGAATGGAGTACCAATTGAATCACATCTTCTATATCTTTTACCAATAGTTTGAGTATCATCATAACTTACACTAAATGTTTTAGCTAAATTACTATAGATTTCTAATGCTTTTTCACCATGAATTTTTTTCATTAATGGTAAAACAGTTGCTTTATAAGGAGCAAGAGCAGGAATTAATCTTAAAACTTCTCTTTCTTCATTTTCTAACTGTTCTTTTTCATAAGCATTAAATAATACAGCTAATAAAAGTCTTTCAACTCCTACTGATGGTTCTACAACATATGGAATATATTTTTCATTTGTTGTTGGATCTAGATATTCTAAATTTTGTTTAGAGTGTTCCATATGAGTTTTTAAGTCATAATCAGTACGACTTGCAATACCCCATAATTCTCCAAATCCCCATGGGAATTTATATTCAATATCAGTTGTGGCATTAGAATAGAATGATAATTCATCTGCTTCATGTTCTCTTAATTTAATATTTTCTTTTTTAATTCCTAATGAATATAAAAAGTTAACACAATTATTTACCCATGTATCAAACCATTCAATCTCTGTACCTGGTTTACAAAAGAATTCTAATTCCATTTGTTCAAATTCTCTTGTTCTAAAAATAAAGTTACCTGGTGTAATTTCATTTCTAAAACTTTTACCAATTTGTCCAATTCCGAATGGAACTTTTTTTCTTAATGAACGTACAACATTTTTATATTGTACAAAAATACCTTGTGCCGTTTCCGGTCTTAAATAAACAGCATTCTTTTCATCTTCGATAACACCTTGGTTTGTTTTAAACATTAAATTGAATTTTCTAATAGGTGTGTAATCAATTTCACCACAATTTGGACACTTAACTTTATTTGTTATTAAAAAGTCCATTATAGCTTCATTTGATAAACCATCACCATTTACTTCACCTTTTGTGTGATCTTCAATTAATTTATCTGCTCTATGTCTTGTGTTACAAGCTTTACAATCAGTTAAAGGATCACTAAACCCTCCAACATGTCCACTGGCAATCCACACTTGTGGATTCATTAATATTGCTGCATCTAATCCAACATTATTAACATCCTCTTGAATCATCTTTTTCCACCAAGCATTTTTGATGTTTTGTTTTAATAAAACTCCTAAAGGACCATAGTCCCAAGAATTTGCTAGGCCTCCATATATTTCACTCCCTTGAAATATATAACCTGTTTGTTTACAATAAGAAACTAATTCTTCTAAACTGAATTTGCTCATTTTAACCCTCCAATATATAGAAATACATTATATTATACCATAGAAGCATACTATTCCCAATAACAAAATGAGTAAAATTGTAAAAAAATAATGAAATAAAACAAAAAAATCAAGATAATAAAATATCTTGATTTTTTTATATTAATTAATTTTGTTCCTTTAACTTTTCATAAAATAAAGCTTTAGTTGTTGCAACATATGGAGCAACATAAATTAAAGCAATACCAAATGTGAAAATACATAATAAATACCATCCGATAAACGATAATTCTAACATAAATAAATCTAGTTTATGACCATCCATCATATATCTACTTTTTGTAATTGCTTCTCCCGAAGTCATTCCTGGATTATCAGCAATAATGTAATAAGTCATTGAATATGAGAAATACTTCACTATACGTATAGGTATAAATAATATATACCATAAAAATAAATATAAAAATTTCTTTAAAAATGCTGCAAGTGCAATAAAAAAATTTTTAAAACCATCAAAAAGATTTACAACTTCTACTTCTTCGCCTCTCGCAATTTTCATTGAAACAATTGTTAACCCTAATGTTAAAGGACCTAGAATAATAAAAGGACCGATTATTGTAATAAATGTGATTAAAGTAATTATAACCATAAGTATCGCCGAAATTACATACACCGCTTTTTTGCCTTTGATTTTATCTCTTGCAATACTTTTAATTTCACTTCTATCTATCATTTGAATCACCTCTTACACATATTTTAACATCATTGTATAAAATATACAATTATCTTAAGCCTTTATCATAAGGAATACCAGCAGCCTTTGGAGCTTTAGAATTCTTAGATGAAACTGCTAAAATAATTAAACATGCAATAAATGGAAGCATATCATAAATATTTTTTGATAATCCTAGATTTGCTAAGAACGGAATTTCTGAATATACAGATGATAATGCTTTGAAAAATGAGAAAAAGAATGCTGCGAATGCAATTCTTGTTGGCTTCCATTGTCCAAATATCATTACTGCAAGGGCTAAGAATCCATATCCTGCAACTCCAGCACTTGATGTAAATCTAGAACTTGAAATTATACAGAAGATAGCTCCTCCTAATCCTGCTAAGGCACCTGAGATTAAAACCCCAGCATATCTATATTTAGCAACATTAATACCAGCTGAATCTGCTGCATGTGGATTTTCACCACAAGCTCTTATTTGTAAACCGAACTTTGTTTTATATAATACAAATGTTGATACCACAAGAACTATAATAGCAACAATTAAGAACCAGTTGAATCTTATACCAAATAATTCAAAGAATAAATTTTCTCTTTCGATATCAATACTTGGATTTGTTGTACCTTGTGCAGCACCAACATTATTGTTAAATACTTTTACAATTACAACAGCTAATGCAAGTCCTAACACATTTAAAGCAGTCCCTCCGATTGTTTGATCTGCTTTCATATGTATCGATGCAAAACCTAATAGTAAGGAGAATATCATCCCTGATACACATGAACTTAATACTATAATTAAAATTTTTAAAATAAAATTTAAATCAACTGGAAGAAAATAAGTAACAATAACTCCTACGGTACCACCAACAATCATAATACCTTCTAGTGCAATATTGATTACTCCAGATCTCTCAGAGAACATACCAGCGATTGCAACGATTAATAAAATAATTGCGTACATAGTCATTGATGCAATAATTAAAGATATCATTATTCATCACCATCCTTTTTAGCAAGTATTTCATTATCTTCTACTACTTCTTCGACATCAACAGTAGAACTATTTTTTGTCTCAACAACAACATTTTCTTTATTTTCATTACAACTAGAAACTAATAAAGTTTCATTGTTTTTTCTATTAAGAAATTTATGAATTTTAGTTTTGAAGAAAGAATTAAATGCACATAAATAAATTATCACTCCAAATATTAATGAAGCCATTTCAACTGGAAATACATTTTGATTAATAGTTGTACTACCTCTAGTTAAGAACGCTAATAAAAGTGCAGAGAATATCCCACCAACTGGATTTAATCCACCAATTAATGCTACAGATATTCCATCAAATCCCATTTGAGGTAACATTGATGAAACATTTGGATTGTATGTACCAGAATTACTTAAAAAATATACACTAGCTGCAATACCAGCAAACATACCAGCACCAGCCATTGCTACTACTATATTCTTTTTATGATTTATACCAACATATTTGGCAGCATCTTTATTTAAACCACATGCTCTTAATTCATATCCATATTTTGTTTTTGTTAGGAAAACATGAGTTAATATTGCAATTACAAATGCAATCAATAATCCGTATGTAACAATCGATGTCCCAGTAGAATCTAATCCAAACCAAGTAGGTATTACACCCCATCCTTCTACATAAGATGTTGTAAAAGATGAACCATCATACATTGAAGTATTTTTAACAATATCATTAACTAAAAATAAAGCAATCCAGTTTGTCATAATAGATGAAATTACTTCATTTACATTACAATATGTTTTTAAAAGCCCAGGAATAACTCCCCATAAAGCACCTAATGCTGCACCACATAAAATACATAGATACCAAGGTAATCCCCACATTAATGCAGGTATTAAACAACCAATTATACCCATTAAATATTGTCCAGCTACACCTATATTAAACAACCCACATTTAAATGCAAAAGTAACAGATAATCCTACTAAAATAAGTGGAGCAGTGTTTGTTAATGCAATAGCAGTTGAAGATGGCAATATAAATGCACCCGTTAAGATGTCATAAAACCCTGTTATACCAGAAGCTGGTTTGATCATAAGTAAAATACAAAGACCAATTGCCAAACCAATTACAATACATAATAAAGATGAGAAAATAGTTGATGCTTCTTCTGATTTAACAAATTTACTAGGAATTGCTTTTAAATCAGAAATATTTTTCCCTTTAATTGCCATTATCAACACCGCCTTTTTTCATTGCACCAGACATATATAGTCCTATTTCTTCTACATTAGTTTTTTTAGGATCTAACTCTCCAGCTATCTCCCCTTCATACATTACTATAATTCTATCAGCAAGTGCCATAACTTCTTCTAACTCTAAAGAAACTAATAGTACACCTTTGTTTTCTTCTTTTTGCTTTAATAATTGATTATGAATGAATGAAATAGCCCCAACATCTAAACCTCTTGTTGGTTGTACAGCTATTAGTAAATCAGGATTCATATCAATCTCTCTTGCAATAATAGCTTTTTGTTGGTTACCACCACTCATACTTCTCGTTGGTGTTTTACCAAGTTGAGATGTTCTTATATCATATTTTTCAATTAATTCGTTAGAAAATTCTTCTATTTCTTTAAATTTCAAAAATCCATTTTTTGAAAATTGTTCTTTATAGTATTTTTGCAAAATCATATTATATTCTAAAGAATAATCAAGTACTAGTCCATGTTTATGTCTATCTTCTGGTATATGTGACATACCTTTGTTAAACCTATTTCTAATATTAGATTTAGTAATATCTTCACCATTTAACACGACTTGTCCGCTAGATACTTTTTGTAATCCTGTTAATCCGTAAATTAACTCAGTTTGACCATTCCCATCAATACCTGTAATACAAACAAT
>JAWXUF010000007.1:0-40678 GCA_044432865.1 bacterium
TCACCATGTTCTAGATATTTCTTTAACCATGTCGTTAACAAACCAGCTGATATTTTTTCTTCTCTAGCTATAGCACTAAGTGCTATTCCTTCATTTAAGTTCATGTTTAAAATTCTTAACTTGTCTTCTTTGCTCCAAGTTCTATTTTTTTTATTAGTCATAACAATCCTCCTTGTAATAATTATAACAAAAAAGCAGACACTCTTTTAGTGTCTACTTTTATCTTACAACTTCACTGATCCTGGTACTTCTTTTTTTATTATTTAAAATATATTGTTGTATGTTAGATCAAGGTTATAATGATGCTTTTTGTACTAGATTTATATATATACTAATGTATATTATCAAGTACTATATTATATTATATAATATAACTATATAGATTATATTATATATTATATTATATTATATTATATTATATATTAGTATATAACCTGATATATTATATATAATAATACTATATATAATACTATATATAATATATATACTTATATAAGTATATTAATTACTATATTATATTATGTATTATGTATATTGTATATATATTAATATTATATAGCTTGCTGGGGTATAGAAAATGACAACTTTTCACAAGCACCCCGACCATACTGAAAAAACACTTTACATTAAAACACAGAACACATTAAAAATAAGTGTTATTTAAGCATTTATTTAGTGTATATGACTTTATATTCACGATTAGTCTATATAGTGTCTTAAAACGCTTAAAAATGCCCTTAAATTGGATTTTAAGCATTACGATATCGTGTATATTGTATAATATGATATAAAATAACCTATTTTAAGCATTATTTAGGGTTGTATTGATCAATATATAATATCCTACCAGATACCATAATATAGTACCTATTATTATATATAGTTATATAGTATATATATAGATATATACTAGGTTATATTATATAGTTATATATACCCTAATATTATTATTATAAAAATAGAATCTTTTTAAACTAATTTACAAATAAGTATTGACATATTATAGTGTATGTTATATTATAGTAATTGTAATATGATACACTGGGTTAATTTAACAATAGGGGGGGTTTTTATAAAGGGGAGTATATAGCCATATAGTCCCACCCCTATATTTTTAAACAACCTATATGTTGACTTACAAAATATTTTTTTATTTAACATTTATTAGTTGACTTTGTCAACCACTTGTATTAATGTTAAGTAGTATTAAGTTTATAACAGAAGGGGGAATATTTATAGATACAATGTTAAAGATTCAATTACAGCGTATAATAGATACTTATAGTAAGTTTCATTATGAACTAACTGATGATAATGTTTCTATTATAGAAAAGAAGGATGAAATTGGTAATACAATACGTTATATAGTATTAGATTCCACATTACATGACGCTGTATTATGCCTTACATTTAAGAATGGGGTATTACACAGAAAGAAGTTATTTTAAAAGGAGAATTGGAAAAATGAAAAAATTAGTATTAAAACATAGTAAAGTTAAAAGATCTATTGATTGTTTAATGTATTATTGTCGCTTTTTTGAAGAAGTAGATACAAAGACAATGGATAGAATTGAAACTGTATCAAGTATGATTAAGATTAAACATAAGGACAATCCATGTTATTACTTTACACTTGGAGATGGTGTATTGTTATCTGGTAGATTTGGAACAAGTGAAATATTATTTGAAGAATTTGCAAGTCTAGTTGTAGGATTGTTTTTAACAACTAATATTATTTACAAGAATGGTAAATACTATGAAGATAAATCGTATAAATATTTAAGAAGAAAAGATAGAGATTTTTTTGATCATTATATTAATATTGCAATATACGATTGTCGGTTTTAATAAAGGAAGGTGATAGAATGCCATACACTGTAATTAGAAATTATAAAGATGGAGATTTAATAGATAGTAAAAGTTTTGATGACAAAGTTATGTTTTTTGAAAGGGAAGAATACATTAAAGATTTGAAAGAGAAAGGGTATATTGAAAAATGTTAGAATCGTGTGTTATTTTTATAAGTTACTTTATACTAAGTGCTTTATGGTGTAAAATAGAGAATGAATCAAAAAAAAGAAAATAGAAAGATAGATAAATAAAATGTTTAAATCAAAAAGAAAATTATTAGAAACTATTGAATTATTAGAAATTCAAATTGAAGGTCAAAAGAAAGAAAAAGCAGCAGATAAACTAGGATATAAAAACTTAGTTGATGCTATTGTTGCAGAAAGAAAAATGTTTAAAAGAAGATTACTAAAGGTAGCAGATAAAAAAGTTAAGAAAGATGATATTATTGTTGAATTACACAATATTATTAAAGGTATTAGATAATGAAAACTTGTAAACAAGGATTTGAGATAATAACACCATTAGACAATGAATACATTACTAAGCACATTGAAAGATGTGGTAGGATATGTTATAAAAGTGAATCTAATATAACTGATGAGAGTGCTGAAAAGTTTATTAGGGGAATTATTAAAAGGGGTCATGAATCAGTAATTGAACATTATTCATTTAGTGTAAAATTCATTACTGATAGAAGTGTTACACATGAGATTGTAAGACATAGAATTGCAAGTTATTCACAAGAATCACAAAGATATGTTAAATATGCTGGTAATAATGAATTAACATTTATTGAACCTTCATATTTAGATTTTGAAAGTGATGATCAAGTTGATAAATTAATGTGTGATTTATGGAGAGATACTATGCTTGAAACTGAAGTAGGTTATAACAAAATGTTAGAGAATGGAGCAACACCTGAAAAAGCACGTGCTGTATTGCCAAATAGTACAAGAACTGAAATCATTATGACAGCAAATTTAAGAAGTTGGAGAAACTTTATGAAACTAAGAACTGATAGGACAGCACATCCACAAATTAGAGAATTATCACAGCAATTATTAATGGAATTAAAAAAACACATACCTGTATTCTTTGAAGATTTTGATTTAGGTTATAAAAATGAAAAATAATCACTATTTAAGAAAAATGATATTAGAAGATTCATTGTTTGATAATAAAAAGCCTGTATTTGATTTTGAATTAAATAATGGAAAGTGTTGCTTTAGATTTGACAACAAGGAAGAATATGAAAGTTTTATTTATTATATTAATATAAAGGGTTTTGTTTCATTTGGTAGATCAAATTATCATAGTATAGTTATGAAATATGGAGAAAACTTTTTAATGCAACAACTTAGGGGAACATGGTGTTTTGCAAATACTGTTGATGAAGGATATGTGGTTTTTAATTTTAGTGATTTTGATTGGAGTATAAAAGAATCATTAAAAGAAACAAAAGTTTCAACAACTGAAGTTGATAGTAATGATATAAGTGTGGATCATCCTAATCATTATAACTCTGGAAAGTATGAAGTTATTGATGTTATAGAAGATTGGAAATTAGGATTTAATTTAGGAAATGCAATTAAATACATTGGAAGATGTGAACACAAAAAGCATAAAGTTGAAGATTTAAAAAAAGCAATTTGGTACATTGAAAGGGAGATAGGAAATGAAAAGTAAAATTAATGAACTATTAGAGATGCAAAAAGATTTAGACAAAGCATTTATGAAAGAATTTGGTATTACGTATGATGATATTAGTTATGAACAATATGCAATGGCAATAATTGATGAAATTGGAGAGTTTGTACATACAAGAAAACCTAATTGGTGTTGGTGGAGCAAAAAACAACAAAATGCTGTTGTAGATGAAAAACATTCACTAGAAGAAATGGTTGATATATTACACTTTGTATTAGGTGTATCATTAAAAAACAATATTGATATTATCAATGAAGATGTTTCAAAGTATGAAGTTTATGGAACAATTTGCAATACTTCTATTGAAGATTTAATAAGTTTGATTGTTAGTGGAAAAGATAAAGAATGTTGTTTACCTAATTACCTAATATTTGCTAGTAAGTTTGGATATGATTTAGATACATTGTATGAAGCATACTTAGAAAAGAACAAAGAAAATTATAGAAGAATAAAGGAAGGATATTAAAATGAATAAAATTACAAGTGCTGGTATTAAAAAGGATGAAAAGTTTGAACAACTTTTAAAAGAAAACTATAACATAGTAATAAATAAACCATTTGAAATTGTAGGGTCTGATAAAAGTTATTTTGAAATAGATAGTAAATATGAGTTACAAGCATATAGATTAAGTGGTGTATTGAGAAATGATTGTCCGTACAATACAACTGATATCTTCAATGGTTATTTGGAAGTTGTTGAATATCCTTATTTCCCAGAAAATAACATATCATATTATTGTGTTTCTGGTATGTCAGTTATTGAACAAAGACAATTTGATAACAATAACATATTTGATGTTTTAAACTTTAGGATTGGTAATTATTTTATTGTAGAAGATGAAATAACTAATGAAGTCATTGAATTTTATAATGAAATTATATCAAATAATAAACCATTAATTAAAACAGATTTTGCCTATATACCACTTCCAGAAGAAGAACAACCTGAACAATTTTTAGTAACATTTAAATTGAAATCAGGTCAAGTGTTAGGTAAGGTGCTTGTTTTATATGGTGTTGGTGTTGATCAACCTGAATTTGTTTTTGAAGAAGGTTATGAATTAGAAAGATGGGTAGATGAAGAAGGTAATGAAGTTGATCTTTCTAGCGTTACAAGTGAATTAACAGTATATGCTGAACTAAAAGATGTTAGAGAAAGACTTATATATTCATTCTATGATGGTTTTGGACTTCTATACACAATAGAAGTTATAAAGGGAGAAAGTATTACACCACCTGTATATGAAGTTGCAGAAGGATTATATTTTATTGAATGGATTGATGGTGATGGAGCAAGTGTAAGTTTTGATAACATTACTACTAATAAGGATGTATACGTTAGTGTTGGCATTAATCAATATAACGTTTATTTATATGATGAATCAAACGTGCTTATTGGAGTTATTCCAAAATATCATGGTAATAGCATTAGTGATGAAGTTTTAAGTGAATTTTATACAAGAGAAGATAATACATTTATAGGTTGGTATGACATATTAAGAGAAAATGAAATAGATTTTACAAACATAACTAGTGATATGAACGCTTATGTAAAATTAGAAGAAAGCAATACTTGTAGTGTTAAATTCTATGATGATGATGGAGAGTTTATTGAAGAAATGTTTACAGAAAAAGGTGGAAGTGTTACACCACCAACATTTATAAAGCAAGGATATATTTTCTTAGGTTGGTATGTACCTGATGGAAGTGTACTACAAACTTTTGATAATATAACTAACAATATAGAAGCACATGCAAAAGAAGGAACTAGTGAAGAAAATGAATAGAAAAGAAATGTGTAACAAAATAACTCACTTAACATATGAAGTATCATTAATGGAAAATGAGTTAGAATTAAAAGAATTAAATAATGAAATATATTCTAAAGAAAAAATAGATAAGTTGAAAAATGATCTACTTAAAAAAGCAAATG
The DNA here is from genome assembly GCA_044432865.1 of bacterium. Classification (GTDB taxonomy): domain Bacteria; phylum Bacillota_I; class Bacilli_A; order Acholeplasmatales; family Anaeroplasmataceae; genus JAWXUE01. Next base: position 5,492 of record JAWXUF010000007.1, read on the forward strand.
AATTAAAAATGATGGTAATTTATTTTAAACACAAAATAGGAGAATAAAAATGAAGAAAAAATTATTATTTGTATTAACTATGTTAATAGTTTCTAACAGTTTATGTATTTATTGTATGTATGTTATGAATCATAGAATAAACGATTATTACAAACAATGTGAAGAAAAAGTACAAGAAGTACAAGATTTATATAATGAAACAAATAAAAACCTTGATGAAGTAGACAGGTTATTGAATGAATTATTAAAATGAGATATAATTGATTTTGCATCAACAAGTACATTTAAAAGTTATATGGATAAAAAATCAGTTACTGATACTTCAAGTAAACAATATAACTTATTAAAAAACGCATATACCATTAACGGAATCTATCACGTTGATGGTTATATATGTGTTGCAATGTCATCTTATTTTGGTAACGTTGGAGATATACTTCAAGTAACATTAAGTGGTGGTGCTGTTTTAGATGTAATAATTGCTGATGTTAAATCAAATAAACATATTAATGAAAACAATGAACAAGTAAATGATGGTAGTGTTATAGAATTTGTTGTAGATATAAATACAATGGATCAAACAGTAAGAAAAATTGGAAATTACAATTATATATATTCAGGTGCTATTACTCTTATAAAAAGATTAAAATAAGAAAGGGGAATATACTTGAAAGAATATATGGTACAACAAGCAAGTGTAAGTTATATGAATCATAATATAATTACATATATTGATGATAAAATTAACTCAATGTTTGTTATTAGAAATAATGATAGTTCAATAGATGAAATTAAAGAACAATCTATAAAATTAGAATCAAAAGGTTTTAAATTAAAAAAATAGGAGAACGTTATGAAATTAGATAAGTTAGAACAGACAATATCTGTTTTATTAAAACAAATTAATTCATTAGAAATAGAAAATAATTTATTAGTTAAAGAAAACGAAAAATTAGAGAATAGACTACAAGAATGTTATAATTATGTAATTGAACAAGATAAAGAAATTAAACTTGTAAATGGTAAACTAAATGAAAAAGAAAATAATATGTAATATGATTGATATGGGATTCAAACCTGAATTAAAAGGATTTGAATATATCCTACATGAAGTTTTACAAAAGATTAAAGGAGAAAGATTTTTTGTAGATACAAATAAGAAGTTATCAAAAAAAAGAGATACAAATGAAATTGCTATTGAAAGGTCAATAAGATATTCTATATCAATTTCTAATAAAAATGATTTAAAAAATAGTCAAGTTGTTAAATTACTTCAAGAAATGTTAGTGCAATAAAAAATTTATTGTGATAGAATAATAATGTCTTTGAGAAAAGACAATGCTTATTTTTCATTTTTCCAATAAGCAATCAATAGAAGCCTGTATGTGTTTATCTCCCATTTTGTCGCATACAGGTTTTTATTATGCTATAATAATTACAAAAGGAGAATAAATATATGAAAGTTAATGTTAGTTTTACAGACACTCAAATTAAGAGTATTTTAAAAAACAATATAGTTATATTGATTGATTCAAGAGAACAAAAAAATCAACATATTATTGAATATTTAGAAAAGAAAAAAATCAAGTATGAAGTTACTACTTTAGAATATGGAGATTACAGTTGTAAGTTTGAAGAATTGGAAAAGTTTGGTATAAATTATCCAATATCATTAGAAAAGAATTGTGTTATTGAGAGAAAAAACTCACTTGAAGAAGTTAGTGGAAATTTAACACAAGGTAGAAATAGATTTGAAAATGAATTTATTAAAGCAAAAGGAGATGGATGTAGCGTTCACTTAGTCATTGCTGATGGATCATATGATAAAATAGCCTATTCACAATACAACACTGAATTTAATAACAAAAGTTTCTATAACAGTTTAATTTCATTTCAAATAAAATATAGTTTAAGTATTGAATTTGTTAGTGAGAAGATATTTCCACTTCATTTACTTAATGTACTTCACATTGAAGCAAGAAAGTTTTTAAAATAATGGAATACATTGTAGATGCTACACTAAAAAACGGTGTTAGATTAAAAGTTAATGAAGAAATGTTTAATGAAACGTATAGACCATACTTCTATTGTAATAGTAGAGTTCAAATTTTCTTTGGTGGTGGCTCTAGTGGAAAATCTACAAACTTATTTCAAACAGTACCACTACAAATGTTATTGTTTGATAGGAATTATCTAGTAGTAACTAAAGAAAAAAAGATGTCAACTACTTCATGTAGTAATGAAATAAAAAGGGCAATATCTATGTTTGGTTTAGAACAATTCTTTAGTTGGAAAAAAAATCCTATGAGTTGTACTTGTATTTTAAATGGTAGAAAGATTGTGTTTGAAGGACTTGATGATGTTGAACAATTAAAATCAATAGTACCTGAAGTAGGATCTTTTACTGATGTAATAATGGAAGAAGCAACAAACTGTAAAGAGAATGATTTTAATCAACTAATGGTTAGACAAAGGGGTACAGATAAGGATAGTATGGGTAATGAAATACCTAAAAGACTTTATATAGTATTTAATCCTGTTTCAAAGAATCATTGGTTATATAGAAAGTTCTTCTTAGGTAAATGGAATGAATCTACTGATAAGGCTGTTAAATATAATCAAATCGTTGATATTGATGGTAGCATAGAAACAATGGAGATTAGCATACTTAAAACTACTTATAGAGATAACAAATTCTTATCAAAAGCAGATATAGTTTCACTTAACTCTCAAACTGATGAGAATATGAGAAATGTATATATAGAAGGTAATTTTGGTTCATTAGGTAAAACAATATTTAGTCCTAATTCAAACTACTTTGTAACACAAAACCTTAGAGAAAAAATGAACACTATGCCCTATGCATCACTACCTATAAGAATGGGGTTAGACTTTGGAGGTGGTGTTGCTCCATTCTTTTTTGTTAAATGCAAGTTTGATAGAAAGAATAAAAAGATATACATTTATGATACGTTTAGTATTGTTGATGTAGATATACCTGAACTATGGTTAATGATAAAAGAAAAGGTTAGAAACTGTGGACTAATTAGGGTTGAACAAGGTAACGATATGAGAAAACAGTTGAAGAAAGAAAACGCCCCAATGAAGGCTGCAAGAAAAGGTAACAACTCCATAAAAACAGGTTTAACTTGGTTAAAAGGTCATGAAATATATATTGATAGTAGTTGTAGAGATATAATTGAAAACTTTGAATTATATTCATGGAAAAGGGATCGTATGGGTGAGTATATTGAAATACCAGAAGATGTTAATAATGATGGTATTGATGCACTTAGATATGCACTAAGTTATGAAATTTTAGGAGAAACAAAAAGAAGATCAACAAATGAAAGGATATAGTAAATATGAGTATAAAAATAAATATAGAATTAAATGAATTAAATGAATTATCTTATGAAGATTTAAAGAAATTGTATGCAAGTAAATCACAAGAGTTTCAAGTGAATAAGTATATTAAAAAACGTTATGAACGTAATGAAGATTTTATTGAAATGATGAATGAAACAGATGACACAAATATTAAGACAATAGTAGCATTAGAAAAAACATTAATTGATACAGCGGCAGGATATGGTATTAACAAACCTGTAACATACTATGATAAAAGTGATTCTAGTTTTGAAGTTAAGAAAAGAAAGAATCTTACTTACAATACTGATGTAGATTTTGTTGTAAAAACTAATGATAATAGTAATGAATACTTAGAAAAAATAATTGGTGTATTAGCAAAAAATAGTACACATAAAAATGACATTAAATTATTAAAAAACATTTTAATGTATGGTTCAAGTGATGAAGCAATAATTACAAACGAACTAGGAGAAATTGAAATTGTAGAAATAAATGATGAATGTTTAGCATTCTATGATACTAGCATTAAGCCTAAAATGATTGGATTTAGTAGAAAAGTTGTATATAAAGATTTAGTAAACGATAAAGATAAAGAAACATATGAATTGTACTTAGAACATGGTGCTGTAAGTTTTGATGATGAAGGTAAAAAAACTAGATTGGAATATGGTGGAGATGTATTAAGTGGAATCCCATTTGTAAGATACGATATTGAAGAATCTTACATTAAAAACCTTATTTCACAAATTAGAGCATATGAATTAGTTGGTAACAACGGTAAAAAGATGTTGAATTATAATGATGAAGCAATATTAATGTTATTTGGATATAACTTCACAAATGATGAAGATAATCAAAAAAGCACAGATGATGCTGTAAAAGAAATAAAAGAAAAAGGTGTTATCTTTTTAGATAGTGAAGATGGTGCTAAGGCTGAATGGTTATTGAAAGATATTAACGATACAGCAATTTTAAATCATAAACAAAACCTTAAAGATGATATTTATGCTATTGCAGGAACATTTAATAGTAGTAATGATAATCAAGTATATCAAAACACATTAAGTTTAATGTTTAAAATGTACGGATTAGAAACTAAGATGGGTGGTTATGTTGCAGAACTTAAACAAGGTTTTGTAAAAAGAATTAAAAAGATAACTGAAATAATCAATTATAAAGAAAACAAATCTTATGACTTTGCTAACATTGATATGACATTCACTAGAGATCTTCCTACAAATGTTAATGAAGAATTAAATTATGCTAATCAAATGAGAGATATTGTTTCTTTAGAATCAATTTATGACTTCTTATCATTTATTGAGAATCCTAAAAAGGAACTTCAAAAGTATAAAGATTGGCAATTAGAATTAGCAGAATTAAACGCTACAAAAGTAGAAATAACTTCTAAAGGTTCTGTAAATGAAATGAAACCAGACACAGCAGAAGATTATAAAAACTCTATCAATGAACCTATCAATGAAAATACTGATGAAATTAATAAAGAAGAAGGAATTGAAGAATAGTGTTTGATGATTATAATTTATTATACAAAGAATTTGATACACAAAAAGACAAAGCGTTGATAGAATTAAATAAACAAATGGAATTAGCAAAAATGTTATATATAGAAAAAGCAAAAGAAAATAAAAACGATTATATTAAAGATAACATAATACAATCAAGTGAAGAACTTAACAAAGAAGTATCTAAGAAAAATTTTGATGCTATTAAGTTAATATGTAGTATATACTTTGCTAAAGTTTCAAAATATTATTATGATGAATCAATCAAGTATTTAAATGATAAAATTAAAGATAAAAACTTTAAAAATAAATACGATCCTAAAAGCGTTGATAAATATATGAATGCCTTTATGGAAGGATTTGGGTTAAACTACTCTTTTAACACTCAAATAAGCCAATATGAGAACTATTTCAATAGTAGGGTAACAAATACCATAACATTGATGTTAGTTAAAAATAAGGGTAATTTAGAGCAATCTAACGCTACTATCACTAATACTGATATGGAAAAATTTGTTAAGGAAACTGATATTGATTATGTAACTGAATTTATGAGAGAAAAAAAGATGTTATCTAATCTATTTGATAGTACTATGAACAGTACTATGAAAGCATCTATTAAACAAGCGTTTATAGATTGTGGAATTGATTATATTTATAGAAGGGGTATTGCTGATAAAGTAACTTGTGATTATTGTTTATCAATAATGAATAAAAGATTTGGTATTCAATCTGCTCCTTCTGTACCATCACATCCTAATTGTAGATGTTGGTATGAACCTGATTTAGATAAATATATAAAGTAAAAAAGAACGTCTGCAGCCGTTCTTTTTTTAATATAATTAATGAACATAAAGTTTAATAACAGTAAATTAATTCAAAAAAAGTATTTACAATGTGGTAGCATATATGGTAGTATTTCAATATAAAGAAAGGGGAGTGTTTATATGTATGTTAATCCTATATTAGTAGGTGTAATTGGTACTCTTATGGTAGAGTTTTTAATTATGATCGTTGTGGCTTCAAGAAAATAATGTTTCATGTGAAACAAAAAAAGACTAACAAAACCTTAGTCTTGAAAGTCAACGCTGCAGCACAATGTTATTATAACATAAGTTTAATAAAATAGAAAGTGAGAAAAATATGACAATAGCAGGTTTACAGTTTACTGATGATAATGAATATTATACACCAAAAGCAATATTGGAGTTTTTAGGTGGTGGATTTGATTATGATCCTTCAACAACAGTTGAAAAAGCAAAAGAATTTGGAATAAAAAATTCTAGTCATTTGGGTGATGTTGTGTTAGATCCTTTTATGGGAGTTGGTTCAACAGGAATAGCTTCAAGAAGATTAAGAAGAAAATTTATAGGTATAGAATTAGATGAACATTACTTTAATATTGCAAATGAAAGGGTAGGAGATTATGAGTAATACAATTTTTAAATTTCCAGATAGTTTTAAATCTAAACTAAAGGAAAAAGCAAAGAAACATGGTATGAGTATGAATAGTTATGTTATGCACTGTTTATTGGTATTGTGGGAAAATGAATAAGGTTAATAATTATGGCTACTAAAAGAATGTTTAATAAGAAGATTACTGAAACTGATGCTTTTTTAGATATGCCACATTCAACACAATGTTTATATTTTCATTTGAATATGAATAGTGATGATGATGGATTTTGTGGTAATGCTAGAGCAATAATGAGAATAGTAAATGCTAGGGAAGATGATATTAAGATATTGCTTAGTAAAAGATTTATATTATCTTTTGATAGTGGTGTTGTTTTAGTTAAACATTGGCTAATTCACAATACTATTCAAAAAGATAGAAAAAAAGGTACTACTTATACTGATGAAATGAGTCAAATTAGCGTTAAAGAAAATGGATCATATACTACTGAAAATATAGAATGTATACAAAATGTTTCCAATTTGGAAACACAGTATAGATTAGATAAGATTAGTTTAGATAAGATTAATAATATATTGTCTTACTTGAACGAAAAAACAGGTAAGAAATATAAGACAAATAATCAAACAACTAAAAAACTTATTAACGCTAGAATTACTGAAGGTTTTACTTATGAAGATTTTATAAAGGTAATAGATAACAAATGTAGTGATTGGATTGGTAATAAAGACATGGAACAATATTTAAGACCTTCTACTTTGTTTGGAACAAAGTTTGAATCTTACCTTAATCAGTATTCTAAAAGCGTTGAAGAAATAGTTGTTAATAAATTTATAGAAAACTTTGGTGAAGAAAATGAAGAAAAAATCAACTTTTAACAGTGATTCTAAATTTAATGAAAAATATTGTAGCGTATGTAATAAGTATTTTATTATTATATATGTTAAGAATTGGACTTATAAATCTAACTATGATTATTATTGTTGTTACACTTGTTATGATAAAGCATTAACTGAACACGAAAACAGCATATACAGACGTGTAAAGAAATATGAAAAGTATTGATATTTATATTCCACCTGAATTTAGGATGACTGAAGAAGAACGTGAAAAGATTTTAGCAGGAGATAAGAAATGTAAAGTGTGTAATGATTTGCATTTTATAATTGATGATTCTGGTAATACTGTAAGATGTAAATGTAAACTAGAAGAAGATATTTTAGTTAATATGAAAAGAAGTGGTATGAATAATTTATTAGAACACAAGGTAGGAAACTTTGTAGCAACGGAAGATTGGCAAAAGCAATTAAAAAATATGGCTATTTCATATGCTAAAGACACTGAAAACAAATGGTTTGTTTTATTGGGTCAAAGTGGTGCTGGTAAAACTATGGTTTGTAGTGCATTAGCAAATAAGTGTTTAAGTGATGGAGAAATGGTAAACTACATTCAATGGGATCTATTTATAAGAACTTTGAAATCAAATATGTTTAACAATGACAATATGTATTTAGAAGAAGTTAAGAAGATTCAAACACTTTATATTGATGATTTGTTTAAAGGAAAAATAAGTGAATACGATTTAGAAATTTGTTTTGATATAATTAATTTTAGATACGTAAACAAATTGAGAACTATTGTAAGTAGTGAATATACTTTTACACAATTAAATGAAATAGATAGTGCTATTGCAGGTAGGATGTATGAAATGTGTAAAAACTATATGTTTGAGATAAAAAAAGACATAAAGAACAATTACAGATTAAAGTAATAATAAAAGTCAATATAAATTTGACTTTTTTTTTATTTATTCTATAATTAATGCTGTAGTCAACAAAGACTTTAAAAAAGGAAATCAGTCAACAAAGACTTAAAAAAAGGAGAAGCAAATGAAAACTTATTTTAATTTAGATTTACAATTATTTACTGATGGTGAAGTTGATGGTGATGGAGAAACTAATGTTGTAGAAACAAACATTACAAACAACACTAATAATGACACTAATAATATTCAAGATGATACTGATGTATTAAAAGTGATTTACACGCAAGAAGATGTTGATAAAATAATCAAAGAAAGACTTGTTAGAGAAAGTAAAAAGAAAAATCAAGACTCATCATTTGAGCAATTAAGCGAAAAAGATAGGGAACTTCAAAAAACTACAAAAGAAAATGAAGATTTAAGGGAACGATTAGAAAATCTTGAAAAAATTACAATGAAAAGTGAAGTTATATCCCAATACGCAAAATTGAACTTACCATGTGTTGAAGATTTTAATGAGATTGTTGGTTTATTTACAAGTATAAATGACACAGAACAAAGAGTTAAAGCATTTAACAGTTTCACAAATTATATTAATAAGGTTCAACAAATTAATAAGCAAGTTAGTTTAAATAAACAATTACCTGCTGGATCAAACAAAACTAGTAACACAGTTACTAATAATCCTTTTGCTGCTGAAACAATTAATTATACTGAAGCATTTGCTTTAATTAAAAGTAACATTGAACTTGCAAAACAATTAGCAATAGATTCTAACAATTATGATGAGTTCAAAACATATTTTAATTAAAAAACTAAGGAGAAAAACATGAAAAAAAGAAATTTAGATTTACAATTATTTACAACTATGGTTGGTGATATGGAAATTCCACCTACAGCATTCCAAAATTATATTTATGACAAAACTAAAACATTAACACCTTTAGCACAATCAGGAGTATATTATACTAGTACTGAATTAGATGCTTTAGCAGGTGGTAGTGGATTAACATTCACTATTCCTTATGTAGATGATTTAGATGGTGAAGCAACTGTAATGGTTGATGGTGAAATGATTACACCTGAAAAAGTTGGTACTAAATCAATGACAGGACATAGAATCATTTTAGAAAAAGCATGGAGTAAAACAGATTTATCACAAGTATTAAGTGGAGTGGATCCATTAGGAGAATTACAAGAAAGAATGGCTAGATATTGGGCGAGACAAGAACAAGTTTGGACTATTTCATTAATGGAATCAATGAAAAATGTTTTATTTGATACACATACATTTGATACTGAAGGAACTAAATTAAATGCTAGCAACATCTTAAAAGCAAAACAAAAATTAGGTGATGCTGATGCTGATTTATCAATTTTATTAATGCACAGTACAACAAGAACTGATTTGCAATCACAAAACTTAATTGAAGTTGTTGAAGATTCAAATGGTGTTGTATTATTTGAAAGATATTTAGGATACAAAGTAGTTTACTTTGATTCAATTCCATACGATGCTGAAACAAAAGAAACAACTACTTACTTAGTAGGTGCTGGTGTTGTTGGTCGTGGAGAAGGTTTTCCTGTTGGATTAGAAACTTTTGAAACTGATAGAAACTCTTTAGGTGCTAGTAGAGTATTTATTTCAAGAAGATCATTAGTTATGCATCCTACAGGATTATCATTTGTTGGTGCTGTAACTAATCAATTCCCAACTTTAGCAGAATTTACTGATACTACATCATGGAAAAAAGTATTTGAAGATAAAAAAATTCCATTTGTTGCTATTGATCACGTTACTGAAAACTAATAGAAAGAAGGACTAACATTATGGGAATGATTACATTTTTGATGTTAAATGATAAAGAAGTAAAAGACAAAATAATGTCAGGTAATAAAACTACAAATAAAAAGAATAATGGAAACTCTAAAAACAACAAAGTAAACAAAAACAACAAAGGTAACAAGGTTGAAGAAACTTTTAAAGAAGAAGTTGTAGAAAAAGTAGAAACAGTGGAAGTTGTAGAAGAAGTTGTTGAAACAGTAGAAACTGAAATAACTGTTGGAGAAGATCTGTTATAATGTTATTAGATGAAAGATTAACACTTTTATCAAAAAATGTAAGAATTGAAATAGGTATAAACAATAATGTTAGTGATGAATTAATCATTAGATATTGTGAAAAGGGTATAAATATAGCAAGTGAAGTAACATTTTATGATGTTGCTTCTTTGCCTATAATGTTTAATGAAAGCATAATTAATGCTGTAGTTGAAACAATACAAAAAAGAAACAATGAAGGATTATCTAATTTTAGTAATATTAGTGGATCATACACATATTCTTATCAAGATATGGAACAGTCATTAAGAAAAAAACTAAGAAACAAAAGAAATCCTATGTCATTGGTTGGTAAATTCTAATGTACACTAGTACAATTACAATTTATGTAGCAGATAAACTTGTTGAAGATAGTTATGGTGTTTTAGAAACAAAAGGATATAATAACTTAAAGAAGTATACTGAAATAGTATATTCACCTTCATATAATGAGAATGATGTAGCATTGTATGGTATCAATATCAGTTCAATGTATAAATTCTTAGCAAAATATGATGTAGATTTATCAGTTGATGGTGGAAATGGTATTTGGTTATCAAAACCTATACCAAATGCAGAAGGTTATTATGAAAGACCTGAATTTATAAGCAATCCTATGATAAGATACAACAATATAACAACATTTGATGCTATTAAACAACAATATTAATGTTAAACGCTAATATAAGTATGAGTGATGTTGATCTTCTAATTGACAGTACAAAGAAAAATATTGTTAGAAATGTTAAACTAGGAGTTGAAGAAACAACTAGAAACGCTTCTACAATAGCAAAACAAAACACTAAAGTTAGAAGTGGTGCATTAACAAACTCAATAAAAATATCTAAAGACTATTCTACTAATAAATTTGTAGGAAAAGTATTTGTATCATTAGATTTATTACCATATGCTAAGTTTGTACATTTTGGTACAGGTAGACATAGTTTAATGAGTGATTCTAAGAGATTAGATTATTGGTATACAAAAACTAGTAACTTTCCTGATTATGAAAATTATGGTTTAACACCAATAAAGGCACAAGATGGAAATATGATAGTAAAAGTAACACCACAAGTAGCAACACCATTTATGTATATTGCATATGATAGTGTTAAAGATAGTTTTAGAAGTAATATTATTAGATATATGAATGCAAATAAATGATAGGAGAACAATATGGAACTAAATGATATAGAATTTAATTTTTATGTAATTTCATTACTTAGAGAAAAAACTAAAAATATTGAATATTGTAACGTGCATGCAACTTATCCAGAAGAAAAAACTACATTTCCAATGATAGTTGTGGACTTTAGCAAATCTCCATCAGTGTTTGGTGTAAATAGAAATGTATTTAATTATGACATTACTATTTATGTTGATATATATACTAACAGTAGAAATGAAAGTATCAAATTAATGAATTTAGTTGAAGAATCAATGTTAGAACAAGGATTTACATATGCTAACGGAAATAAACCAACTATAAACAGTGATAAAAAGTATTATATTAGTAATACTTTTAAAATTGGATATAATAATATATCAAAGAAATTAGAAAGGGTTATATAAATATGACAAAATTAAATTTACAATTATTTACAGGTTCTGTTGATTTTGAAGGATCAGCAGTAAAAGGTTCAAGAATCTTTATTAGTGAAACATTACCTATCACTTTAGAAGATGAAGTAATGGGTGTTATGGAAACTAGTGATAAAGGTGCTACAGCAAATAAAGTTGATGCTACTACATTAAGAGATGTTACTGATAAACAAGCATTAGGTACAACAGGTGCTACTGAAATAACATTAACATTTGCATTAAGTGATGCAGCATTTGAACAACAAACAAAATTAATTAAAAAGAATGTATTTATTTATGAAGAATCTTTTGATACAAGTACTACACCAGATGTTATTGGTAATGGTGTATTATTAAAGGCTGAATTGGGTGGATTAGTAATTACAGGACAATCAGTTAATGCACTAAGACAATTTACACAAGATGGCGTAATGACTAGTGATGACTACTACTATGCAAGAGTAAAAGAAGATGGTTCATTTTCTTATACAGGTATGAATAGTGGTACTGTAGAAACATTTGAATAATAAATAAAAACTATTGGAAAGAAAAAGGGAAAATAAGATGATTAAATTAAGTTATGATGAAGTAAAAGTTATTGCAGGAGAAAACATTACAGATACAAAAACATTAGAATGTAGAGTTAAGTTTTCATTAATTAATGAGTTTGAAGAAAAAATTAACAAAGATGTTAGTGAAAAAAAATCATTAATGGAAAGTGTTGTTGATGCTTATTCTACAGGTAATGTATCTTTTTTAATTGAAACGCTAAATCATTTTCAAACAAATGAAAATAAATTAAGTAAAGATGAAATAACAGATTTTATTGATGATTATTTAGTTAATAATGAAACTGATATTTATGAAGTTTATGGTGAAGTGTTAAAAGAATTTGATGTTTCAGGAGTGATTAAAAAAGGTATGGGAAAGAATATTGTGAAGCAATTTACAGAGAAGATGGAAGAAGCAATAGCGAATCTGGAAAACGGAACTATAGAGAAATAATAGAAGAATTAGAAGATCCACAATATGAATTAGGGGATTTTGTAAATAAAATTAAAATAAGTGCTTTTCAATGGGGGTTATGCCCCCTTTCTTTATATGAAATGGATTTATTTGACATATTATTGTATATTGCTTCAAAAAGTGAGAAAGAATATAATGATAAAAAGTATGAAAATGAAAGAAATAACAGATTTATATTTAATAACTCACAAATACTTACAACGTTTATTGCAACATTAATAGACAAAAAGGTTAAAACTCCAAAATATGAAGATTTATTTGTTAATAATAAAAGAGAAACAAAAGTTGATAAACAAAGTTTATTATTAGAAAGAGTAAATAGGTTTAAAAAGAAAAAAGGAGTTGATTAAATGGATAAAGAGATTGCCATAAAGTTTAGTGTAGATACTAGTTCAATAGACAAAGCAATGGCAGATATAAGAACAAAGATAAAATCAACAAATGATGAACTTAAAAAGTTAGGTTCTTCAATGAATACAAGTACTATAACTAACGCTCAAAAAGAGATAGATCAAATAAGTACTAAATCAAAACAAGCACAAAAAGAAGTTCAAAACATTGGTAAGAATGTTAATACAACAGGTATAAAAACAGCAACAAAATCAATGGATACTTTAGCAACAAATAGCAAAAGTGCTACTGAAACAATAAGTTCTAATTTCAATAAAATGTATTCTAGTATTGCAACAGGTTTTAGATTATTAATGTTTACTTATATTGGAAGAATGATTGTTAAAGCTATTTCTTACATTTTCACACAAGCAAGTGATATGGCTGAAATTGAAAACTTATTTGAAGTATCATTAGGAAATATGGCAAGTGCTGCTGAAGAATTTGCACTAAAGTTAAACAATGCGTGGGGTGTTTCTGCAACAACTATTAAGAATTATGTAGCAACATTAAATAACATGTATAGTTCAATGGGTATTTCAACTGATACAGCATTTGGTATGTCAACAGCAATAACTGAATTAAGTTATAATATTGCTTCTTTATATAATATTAGTAGTGATGATGCACTAGAAAAGTTTAAAAGTGCTACATTAGGTATTTCAAGACCTATGAAAGAACTAGGTATTGTAACAAATGTTGCAGAACTTCAAGTAACAGCATTAAAATATGGAATAACAAGTACTAATAGGGAATTAACTTCACAAGAAAAAGCATTAGCATCTGTTTGGGCCGTATGGGAACAAACTCAAAACGCATGGGCGAGTGGTACAGTAATTGTTGATGGAGTTGAAAAATCTATTGGGGATATGAGTAAAACATTATATTCAAATGCTAATATGATTAGATTAATTCAAGATCAATTAGGTGATTTGGCTAGATATTGGGGAATGGCATTCCAACCAATAGTTAATGTTGTATTACCATATATTGCTGCATTAAATAAAGCATTAATTCAATTAGGTACATTATTTTCCACATTTGTAGGTAAATTGTTTGGTTTTGCTGATATGAGTGATATGTTATCTTCACTTGGTTCAAGTGGTAGTATGTATAGTGAAAGTGATGCAAGTGCATTAGATGATTTAGAAAGTGATTTATCTGGTGTAGGAGATACAGCAACTGATACTAAAAACAAACTTAGTAACTTAACAGGTGGAATTGATGAACTTAATATATTAAGCGAAAGTGATTCTTCTGGTGGTGGCTCTAGTGGCTTAGGTAGTGGGATTGAAAATGATATTGGTGTACCAGATATAGATACTATTGACCCAAACGCATTTAGCAAAATAGATGAAATGGCACAAAGTCTAATTGACACATTTAAAGTATTTGGTGAAATTGATTTAAGTCCGTTAGGAGATTCATTTAGCAATTTATTTGATTCAATGAGTCCTGTGTTAGGCATGGCATTTGATGGATTTAAATACTTTATTACTGATATAATTAAACCATTATCACAAGTAGTAATAGAAGATATTTTACCTTCATTCTTAAATTTGTTAGCAAAAGCAATAAATTTTGTTACACCTGCTATAGAAGGTGCATTAGATACATTTAAGTTTTTAAATGAAAATGTTATTAAACCATTATCTTCTTTTGTAGGTAGTTTATTAGTTGATGGAATGGATAGGTTAGGAGCAACATTAGAAACAATAAGTCCAACATTAGATATCGTTGTATATTTATTTGGTGCTTTACTTGCAATCATAACAGTAGTTAAAGCTGCATTATGGTTAGGTTCTGTTGCAACAACAGCAATGACAATAGCAACAACATTAATGACAACAGCAACAACAGCACTAGGTGGTGCAATGGCATTTTTAACAAGTAAAACAACATTAGTAATATTGGCTATTATTGCAATAATAGCAATAGGAAATTTATTAGTAAAGAATTGGGATTTAATAAAAGAAGTAGCATATAATACGATTATGTCAGTAGGACAGTTCTTCATTGACTTAGCTAATGGGATTGCTGATTTTGCAAATATGGCTGTAGACTTCATAATGAGTTCATTCTCAAATATAGTAATGTGGTTTAAAGATAATGTTATAGATCCATTATTAAATGCGTTTAGTGGTTTTTGTGATGGTATGAAAGAAGTAGCATATAATACGATTATGTCAGTAGGACAGTTCTTCATTGACTTAGCTAATGGGATGGTTGATTTTGCAAATATGGCTGTAGACTTCATAATGAGTTCATTCTCAAATATAGTAATGTGGTTTAAAGGTAATGTTATAGATCCATTATTAAATGTGTTTAGTGGTTTATGGGATGGTATAAAAGGTATGGCTGCAGGAGCATGGGAAGGAATTTTATCATTATTTTCAGCAGGTGGTAAAATATTCAGTGGAATAACAGGTGCTATTGCAGATGTGTTTAAAGGAATAGTAAATATATTAATTAATGGTATTAATACAGTAATATCAATACCATTTAGAACAATAAACACAGCATTATCTACATTAAAAAGTGTAAGTATAGTAGGATTGAAACCATTTTCATTCTTACCAACAATATCAGCTCCAGAAATACCACGATTATTCACAGGTGGTATAGCGTATGGAGATACTTTAGCAAGGGTTGGGGATTACACTAACTCAAATATAAATCCTGAAGTTATTGCCCCATTAGACAAGTTAAAAGGTATTCTACTAGAAACACAACAAGAACAAATGGTTCAAATTCCACAACAAGAAAGTGGAGAACAAAATGTAATTACTAAAGTTTATTTAAATGGTAAAGAAATATTTGAACAAGTAGATAAGTATCAAAAACAAAAAGGATATGATTTAGGTTTAAAATTCTAATTGAAAGGAGATAGAGTATGGCTAAATTTGGAAGTTTTGTAAAAATAAATGGTAATTTATTACCATATCCAGATAGAAATCATGAAATAACACATACTAACTTTGTAGATTCAGGAAGAAACTTAAACGGTACTGTTTTTGGAGAAGTAATAGGTAGAACTCAATATAAATTAACATTGAGTTTTCCTGTACTATCTACTGAAGAATATCATACAATATTACAAATGTTAGAAGATTTTTATTTTGATGTTGAGTTTTATGATCCATTAAAGAATAAGAGAGTAACTGTTGAAATGTATGTAGGGGATAGAACAGCAAAACCATTTTGGATAGATGATAATGACAATCCAACACAATATAATGGTGTAGCATTCAACTTAGTTGATAGGGGTGTACAATAATGATTCCTGTTAGTGATTTATACAAAGAAAAGATGGATGAATTTACTAGACCAAATTCTTACATTAAGATTACATTTTCATTTGAAAACATATCAGCAAAAACTGATGCTGAAATTGATTATAACAATACAACGTTTAGTGTTACAGAAGGAGAATTTCTTACTGAACAATTATTTAATGAATATATTCCTACAAAAAGTGTAGCAACATTTGAAAGAAACAGATTTACTACAACAAAGAATAGCGTTTTGAGAATAAACGATTATGAAAACATAGACTATTTAACAAGTGATGAAGTATCTAACAATGAAGGATATTTTGAAATTAATCCAATCATTAGTGTTGATTTTGACAATGAACAAGAAGTAACTTCATTGCAAATTGCATGGGATAAACTATTTAATATAGTTCCAGAAGAAATTATTTTACATTTTGGTGATAATCAATTTTCTTATATTGGTAATAACTCAACTACACAAATAATTGAAGAAATAAACTCAAACAGTGTAAAGAATATGAAGATAGAAATAGTTAAAATGAGTAGTGGTTATTCAAGAGCAAGAATTAATAGTATAACTTTTGGTGTAAATAAAGTATTTACTAATAATGACATTTCTTCTGGTGGGATATCATATGAAAGAAGTACAGATTTAATTTCTAATGAAATCTCATTAACTGAATTATCATTCCAATTATTGAATATTAATGATATATATAATCCATTGAATCCTGAAGGTTCATGGACTAAGTTATTAAAGAATCAAAGAATTGTATTAGAATTTGGTAGAGAATTAAATGGAGAAATCTATTGGTTAAAAACTGATACTTTATACTATGATGGGTTAGCAACAGTAGATGGAATGTTTATTGATATAAAAGCACAAGATATATTAAATGTATTAACAGGTAGTGTTGGTTTTCCATCAACAAAAAATGGTGTAGGATATACAGCAAAAGAACTAATACAAAAATTAATAGAACAAGTACAAGAAAACTTCCCATATCAAATAAATGTAATTTATGATGATGTGTTGGATCAAGGTGATTTTATATATGGTTTTGATTCATTAGACATTAAAGAAGCGTTACAACTTATTGCTAATGCAAATAGATGCTCTCTTTACAGTGATGAAAACGGTAATATAGTATTTAAGAATGCTACTGATCCTAAAATTACATTAAGTGATAATGGTCATTTAATATTTAGTGATTTAGAAAGAGCATTTAATGGAATCACGTTACCAACAAAATCTTATGTACAATTCTTAAAAGAGTTTTACAATACAAATAGTGAGAAGTTAATCATACTACCTTCACAACTTACTGATGAAGATAAGTTTGGCTTTATAAGTGATAAAGTAAGTAATGATGATTGCACTTTTAATGATAATCCTATTATAAGAGTAGATTATTCATTAGCAACTTCAGTATTTGAAATACCAATTATATTTGATAATGTTTTAGAAAATTATGCTACTGAATTTAATGTTAATTATTACTTAAAAGATGAATTAATTGAAACATATTTTGTTGTAGATAACGTTGACATTGGTTATACTGTATTTAATAACGTTATGAATACTGATAGATATGAAATAGAAATAATTAAATGGAACGTGCCAAATAGAAGATGTGTTATAGATTCAATCTCAAATGGTAGGGTAAATGATTTTTATTTAAGTGAAGAAAAATTATTTAGTTATCCAAAATTAGAAAACTTAGTAAATATTTCTAGTGTAAAATGTTTTTATTACAATGATGTAGTAGGTGAAAAGAAAGCATTTGAAATGATTGAATTTGTTGAAGAAGACAAAGAAGGTAACTTAGAGAGAAGATTTAAAGCATCACATGACCCTATAGTAAACAAAAGATTAGGAAATGATATTGATGATACAAAAACTATTGATGCTAACGTTGGTACTGTAATAAGTACAAATGTATTGTTTGATGCTTCAACATTAACTGTAATTGGAGAAGAAATAAAACAAGAAGAAAACTTTATTGAAACTAAGTTTGATAACTTTGGAGATGTACAAGAATATAAGAATCCATTAATATATGGTATTGAGAATGCAAAATATATGTCAAGTTGGTTGTATGATTACATTCTAAAAGGTAACAAAATAACTTTAGAATATAGAGGTAATCCAGAATTGCAACCATTAGATATAATATATGTAGATACAAAATTTGAAAAGAAAGTACTTTGTAGAGTAATTTCAAATACAATAACTATGACAGGTGGAATGAAAGGAACATTACAGGTAATAAAATTATGATATGGATTGAACCTAAAACTACATGGAATGGTGAATCATTTGATGTAGAAGTAGATTATGAAAGAATAAGAAACAATATAATGTATGTAAATATGTTATTTAATAAATACTATGGAGATTGTGAATTAATTGATATGCCTGTATATACTTACAGTGATGTACCAACTGAAATATTCTTTAATACACAACCACTGAACTTAGAAAGAATTGTACAAAATTCATACAGACCTATTAATTTCCAAACTATGAGAAGTTATGTAGCAAGTGGTACTCCATACAACTATGAAGATTTAAATATTATTGAAAGTAATACATTACTGTTGTATAATATTTTAAATAGTTATGAATCTAATAAAAGAAGATTACCCTTTAAATTAGGAATGAAAGGAGATATTTAATTTGTATAAGACTAAAACTGTAACAAGAGAAGACTTAAAAACAAACTTTAGTGATGATATATTATTAAATGGTGATGCTAGAAGAAAATATAACATTATTAACAATGAAGATGGTACTGTATCATTTGAAGATGTAACTGAATATGAAGTTGAAGGTGATAAGTTTGATTCTAAAACATTAAATGAAATAACTACAAGAATTAACGATATTGGAAATGAAACAGTTAAAGAAGATTTAAGTGTAACAAACATTACTAGTGAAAATGCAACTATTGAAAAATTGGTTGCTTCTAGTGGAAGTATTGGAAATTGGGAATTTAGTAGCACAGGTGGTTTAAGTGCTAAATATAGAGAAACATTTTCTTTTTCACAAGCAGATGTTGATAAAGTTCAAGCATATGCTTCTGGTACAAGTTCATTAACTGATGCAGAGTTTAAGAAGTATGATTTTTTAAAAACAGGTGTTATAGATGCTACTACTTATGTCTATATTAGAAACATTTTTTATGGTAACTTCCCTAACTATATGGATCATACTTTTACTATCAATCCTAATGATCCAAACAACTTTATTAAACAAATTAGGGTGTATAACGGAACAACATATACAAGTGGGTTATCATTACCATTATTAGCATACGAAAATCAAAAATAGGAGAAATGAAAAATGAGTGAAAAATTAAAAGTAGATTATAGAGATGATATCATTACTGATGGAGAACCATTAAGAAAATATAATATGATATCTAACAGTGATGGTACTGTATCATTTGTTGATACAACATCATATGAACAAAATGGAGATATATTCGGTTGTGATGATATTAACCTTACAAATACTAAGGTGAATGAAATTGAAGATAATCAAAACATTAAGAGTATTAGTTTAGATAGTATTGGAATGACTACAGATAGCAAATTGATTGATATTTGTAATGCAATGCCTAATAATTCAAAGACATCATATTTTTTAAGTGCATTACCTTCAGGTAGTGATTATCCACAAGCATATAGCGTTGTTGAAATATTAAGGATGAACGTTACAAGAACCAGAATAACTTGTAGTAGAAGTGATGGTAGTGGAAATGATACTTATATCAACACTTGGAGAAGTGATGTTGGACTAAGTGGGTGGAGTAGATATGCTGTTACAGATAATTTATTTGGTACAACCATTAGTAATTTAGATACTGTATCAGGTATGGGTATTTACTATACAACTGCAAATCCTATATCATTTCCATCAGGTTTAGGTGGTAACGGTTGCGTTGTAATAAATACTGCTATGTCTTCAAGTAATTATGCAGTACAATTAGCATTTGGTTTTGGTAGTGATAAAATTGCAATTAGAAGAAAAAACGGGAGTACTACATGGACTTCATGGAGGTATACAACATTATCTAGTGCATCTTAATCTTATTACATTGTAATTGATTGTTTTTTTTGATAAAATATAAATAGAAAAATAAAGGAGAGAAATTATGGAAAATTATACAGAGTATTTTGTACCATTAGTAATGGCTGCAAGTTTAGTATCAGGTTACATTTTAAAGAAATGGGTTAAGGATTTAGAAAACAAATATATACCAACAATTTTAGCAATTTTAGGTGCTGTAATGAACTTAGGTGTATCTGGTGTTTCTATTGAAAGTGCTGTTTATGGTGCTATTACAGGTTTAGCAAGTACAGGATTACATCAAGCATTTACTAGATTTATTGAAACCGATAGTGAAAGTGGTGAAGAATAATGAAAATACTATTAATTGCAGGACATGGTGCTGGTGATCCAGGTGCTACAGGTAATGGATATAAAGAACATGATTTAACAGTAGAATTAACTTCATTAATTAAGAAGGAATTAGATTCTAAGGCTGAAGTAACAATTAGAGATACTTCTAAAAACGCATTTACTGATTTAAAAAATGGTTCATTCAGTGCAAAAGGATATGATTACTTATTTGAAGTTCACTTTAACGCATTTAACGGTAGTGCATTTGGTACTGAAATTTTTGTAACTTCTAGTGAAAAAACTATAGGTGTTGAAACTAAGGTAATGGATGAATTAGGTAAGTATTTTAAAGTACGTGGTGTTAAAGTTACAGATTTTGATGTTATTGCATATGCAAAGAAACAAGGTGTATCAAGTGCGTTATTAGAAACTTGTTTCATTGACAACAAAGAAGATATAACTATTTATCAAGAGAATAAAGTTGATATCAGTAAATCTATTGCAAAAGCAATTATTGAAGGGTTTGGATTAGAAACTGTAGAAACTCCTAAAGAAGAAGAAAAAGAAGAAGTTAAAGAAGAAGTAGTTGGATTTACACATACAGTTAAAAGTGGAGAATCAGTAAGTACAATTTGTAAAACTTACTATGGTAAATCAACAGTTACTGAATGGACTCTAGTTAAGGATGCTAACAACTTAAACAGTAAATACACAGTTAAAACAGGACAAGTTTTAGTTATTCCTAACAGTGATGGTGCATTATCAAGTGCTTATTATGTAGCATTTACTTGTACTTCTATTGTAGATGGTTTAAAATCAATTAATGTAGATAGTAGTTTTAATAATCGTAACATTATAGCAACTTCAAACGGAATTAAAGGTTATATGGGTACTAACGCACAAAACAGCACACTTATTGAGTTGGCTAAAAAGGGATTACTAAAGAAATAATGGAATTTTTATTAAATAGCACTACTGTTTCATTAATAATTTCAGTTATTGCAATTTTAGTACCCTTGAAGTTAGACCTTAAAAAAAGAGATGACACAAATAGGGAGATGATAGTTCAAACTTTTGCTTCTACAAAACAAAATTCAAAAGATATTGAAAAGTATAGACAAGAGTTAATTGATCTACAAATTAAAAATAGAGAATCACATTCTGGTATTCATATGAAAATAGAGAATACTAAAAAAGAATTTGAAGATAAACTTGATAAAAATAGAAAAGAATTAACTGAAAAGATTGATTCTAATACTAAAGATATTTCAAGACTAGCAGGGAAAATTGGGGAATAAAAAATGGGGGAATAAAAAATGGGGATCAACATAATCATTATTTTAAATTTGGGAATTAACTTATTGACTATGTTTTTATTTGGATATACATTTAACAATTTTAAAGGGATAAGAGATAAATCTACTTATCCTTTTGTTTTAATTAGTTATATATTAGGTATGGCATTGACAAGTTTCTCTTACAATAGTTTAGTATTTGCTTATATTATATTTGCATTAATATTTTCAATCCTTATTGGGATAAAGAATAAATATTATAATATTCTTAATATGCTATTAATGTTAAATATAGTATTGTTTAATGCTACTTTATCTATTATTACAATATTACTATTAGGTTATAATTTTATTTCAATGTCTGTAACAACAATGACTATGATAGTTATTATTGCTATATTAAAAAGATATGATTTCAGTAATAATTACTACAACGTTTATAATTGCTGGAATAGAGAATTAGGAAACCGATATAAATCAATTACTGTAAGAAACTTTACACTCATTAGCATATATTTTGGTTTATTTATAACAAACGCATTTGTTTTAGAATACTTGAATAATCTTATTACTTGCTTTTAAAAGGAGGTGGAAGATATGTATAGTTTTTTATTTTTTTGCGATACTAAAGATGGAGAATAATTAATATGATATATTTAATGCTTTTGTTTAATTTGTTTGAAACTATTTTAATATTTACAGTTGGCTACTTTATGGGTATGACAGTTGTTGAAATGCTTACAATTACATCGCTATTTGCTTTACCACGTATGATATTCAATGGAGCAAGTCATTACAAGAGTCCGTTGAAGTGTTTAGTAGTATCTTTATTGCTACTTACATCTATATTTGGTACTTTCTTAGTTGATCCTTGTTTATCGTTCATTGTAGCGTTGTTTACAGGTAGTATTATGACTGAACGTGGTAACATTATAAATGTATATCAATTTGCTTATAAGAAAAAGACTGATGCAAGTAAGTATCAAGAACTAATTGATTACTTGAAGTACAATGGATTAAGTGATGAATATTTGGAAGTTGAAAGACTTTTAGAAAGTAGATTATCAACAGTAGAGTTTAAAATTTATGATAGAATATTTATAGATTTAAAAACGTGGAATGAAGTAGAAAACGAACTTGATGTAAATAGACAAGTTATTTCAAAAGCATTAGACAAATCATACTTCTATCTTATAGGAAGATTAGGACTTTAATTAGTCCTTTTTTTTATACTTTTTTCTTTGGTATAACTGATAATTACTTTTTTATAATGATAATATTAATTATGGAAAGGGGGTATATATATGGAATATACAGGAAAACAATACGCTTCAAAAGGGGTTGCTGGAACAGCATTAGGATTAGGAATTGCAGGTACAGCACTTGGTTTAGGTGTAGCAGGTAACAACGGATGTGGTAACAGTGGTTTATTTGGTGGTTTATTTGGTGGTAATGACAACGGACATTGCTATGTAAATGAAAAAGAATTAAATTTATCTACAGCATTGGCTATTGCTCAAAGTGAAGCAAAGTTATTAGAAACTTCTAAAAACGATCAAATTGCTTTATTTGCTGAATTAAGAACTACTGATGCAAAAATTGCTGATGGATTAATTCAAACAGGTAATGCTTTAGGTGTGTTAAACGCTGAAGTATCATGTTTAAAAGAAAGTGTTTCTCGTAATCGTGAAGAATCATTTAGAAACTTAAATGAAGCAAAAGGATATACTGATACTAGAGTAACAAGTGAAGCACAACTTAGAAAATGTGAAGATGAAAAAATCATCACATACACAAATGGTCAATTAGCAACAAAAGTTACTGAAGTACAAAACAAAATTGATGCAAGTCAAGTTTGTGGTGGAACGCCATTTGCTACTCCATTTGGTGCTACTTCACCATGTGGATATTAATTAAAACTATTTAAAAGGGGGATATAAAATGAATCTAGCAACGTTACAAGGTAAGATAATAGATTATGCAATGAATGAAATTATACCAAACTTACCACCAATGGGATTTAGTATGATGGGGATGCCAATTAATTTAGGCAAATCAGCAATACAATTTCTAGGTGGAATTGGATTAGGTATGAGTACATTCAATTTAGAAAAATATGCTTATACATTAAAAATGGTAGGTATTATTGATGAAAATAACATTATTGATACTGATAGATTATCAACTTTAATGAGAGAGAATATTGAAAAAGTTGGTGTATTAGAGATTGCAGAATTTAAGTTTACAAAAGAAGATGTAGAAAAATTTATAACTTATATTTCCTAATTTTAAATAGAATACTAATAGGGAGATAATGTTTCTTCCTATTTTTATAATAAATATAGAAAGGAGAAAAAATATGACTTTTATTAAACAATGCAAATTTATAGAAGTAACAGAAGTAGAAGAAGATGATGGTGAATTAATTTTAACTGTTGAAGATGATATATTATCATACTTATGTTTATATCAAAATGTTTCTTTAGTGATAGATAAAGTTATACCAAACACTTCAAAATGTTTAAGAATTACAGTAACTGATGGTGATACAGATTTACCTATATATGTAAATAATCAATACTTTAGACCTTGTCAACTAAAATGCCATTCAGTATTGAATGTCAAGTATAAAGCAGATCCTAAAATATTTGAATTTATCAGTGGGGGGAAACTTAGATGAAAACTTGGTTACAAGAAGCAAAAGATACACTGTATCATTTAAAAGAATTAGAGTCTAAAGACATTCCTTTAGATTATCATATAGCAAAGAAAATGATGATTGCACATTGGGTTGTAGAAAACCATAAAGGTGGTTCAAAAGAATTTATTGAAACTGTAAAATATTGTCATCATAAAAATCATAATGATTTAGATATTGAGATGGAAAGAATCGTTAATACAGGAACAAAAGAACATATGGAATCACTATCAATGGTATTGAGTGAACACTATGGTAATATCAAAGAAAATCATCCTATGATGTATAATCAAGTTCTAAGCAAATTTAAAGATATAAGATAAGCATATTATTGCTTATCTTTTTTAGTTGACAAAGTAAACAACTTTTAGTTGACAAAGTCAACTAATATGATATATAATTCTTTTAGAAAGGAGTTGATTGTGTTGAAGTTAAAATTAAAAACGTGGAGAGTACAAAAAGGTTTAACTCAAACTGATGCAGCAAATAATTTAGGTGTAACTAAACAATATGTATCAAAGATGGAAAGTTCAACAGTATTTTCAACAATGATTAGGAAGTATTGTGATTTGTTAGAAATCAAACCTGAACAAGTATTATTAGAAGAAAGAAAAAAATAAGAAAAAGGAATTTGGAAAAATGAAAACAAAAGAAATTTTATATGATGTAAGCATTTCAGTATTTGCTGAAAATATTGGTATTAATAGAGATAGAGTATTTAGATTTTTAAGAGAACATGGGATTGTAGAAAAAAGTATTGCACTTCCAACGGAAAAAGGCTCTAAAACTAAACTAGTTAAAAGAAGTTTTAGCAAAGATGGTAGAGCAATGATGAAGATTACAAAGAAGGGATCCAATTTAGTTTATAATTCATTTGTTAAAGATGGTATTGCTAGAAAACAAGTTAAAAATGAATATATGTTAAATGCACTTAAAGAAATAGAAGTTGTTGAAGAAGTTGTTGACAAAAGCAAAATTAACGTGTTAGAAGAATACATTAAAGAGTTAGTAACAACATGTGAAAAACAAAGTTTAGAAATAAGATTATTACAAGATAGATGTGGTATTAAATTTGTACCTAACGTAAAAGAATATTATCATTATATTGATACTAACTTTAATGTTATTACTGATATTAATGAAGGTAGTCAAACTGATATTCTTAGAATACAAACTGTTAGACTATTTAGAGAAGTTAAAAGTGCTTTATTATTCCTAAGCATTTTGAAAGGAGAATCAAATGAAAATTTTATTTAAATCTTTAGAAATTGAAAACTTTATGTCATATGATAAATTTGATATTGATTTTGATGATGTTAAAACAACACTTAGGGGATTTAATGGTGCAGGTAAAACTACAATTTTAAATGCAATTTGTTGGTGTTTATTTAAAAAAGATTATTATGATAGAAGTAAGTTTGATTTAAAACCAATCAAAGATGGTGTATCACAAGAAGAATTAGAAACTAAGGTTGCTTTAATATTTAGTGTTGATGGTAATGAAAACGTTATTGAAAGAATTAATAAAAAAGGTTTAAATACAACTAAAGTTAATGGTGCTGTTTTTAAAGAAAAAGAATATCTTATTTATGTACAAGAAACACTAGGTATAAATGAAGAAGATTTTAAATTAATTGCTAATCCTAATTATGCTATTGGCTTAAATTGGAAAGATTTAAGAAACATTGTATTTGGTTATGTTGGAGAAGTTAAAGATGAAGATATTTTTAATGAAGAACCATCACTTAAACCACTTGCTAACAAGATTGAAACAATGGGTATTGAAAAAGTAAGACAAGGTGTAATGTCAAATATTAGTGATATTAAGAATAAGATGTTACCAGAATTAAATGGTAAGATCCAATTAGTTGAAGATGAAGTAACACATTTAGAATCTGTTGCAAGTACATTGACTGAAAAACAAGAACAATTAACTAAGATAGATTCACAAATTGAAAATTACATGAAGATTGTTGAAAATGAAAACAACAAGAAAAATGAAAAACAAAAGTTGTTAAATGACATTTCTAAACTTAATAACAAAATTGATACTTTTGAAATTGAAAAGAAGAATTTAAAAGTTCAAGGAGAACAAATTAATTTAGAAATTAAATCTAAAACTAATATTGAAGAATTAAGAAGTAAGGACATTTTAGAACAACAATCAAAAATTCAAAAGTTTCATATTTCATTACAAGGTCAGTTATCTAGGTTTAATGGACTAAAAGAAGATTACACACTTTATGAAGAAGAAATTAAAAAAATCAGTGAAGAAGTTGTTAGAGTAGAAAGTGAAGTATGCCCTACTTGCAATAAACCACTTACTGAAGAAGAAATTAAAATTTCATTACAAAACCTAGAATTGTTAAAAGAAAATAAAATAAAAGAACGCAAAGAAATAAATGAAAGAACAAAAACAATGTTGTTAGATTTAAAAGAAAAAATAAGTTTTGAAAAAGAAGAATTTAATAAAGAAAAAGAATTATTGGAAGAAATCAAGGTAAGAGATTACACGCATTTAATTGAAGAAAATTTTGAATTAACAACTTTAAACCAAAACAAAGAAAAGTTATTAGAAGATTACAATAGATTAGATGTTGAAATAAAACAATGTGGTTTAGAAATTGATAAAATTAACATTAGTATTGAAGAAATACCTGCTGAAGAACAAGTTGGAGATTATAGAGATTTAGTTGAACAAAGAGATGATCTAGCGTTACAGTTACAAGATGTATCAAAGTTTAACGAATCTAAGGATCTATTAGTAAAACTAACTGAAGATAAATTAGAACTTGAAAAGAAATACAAACAAAGTGAAGTAGCGTTAGAATTAGTTAAGAAGTATCAAAGCATTAAATCAAAAAAGACTGAAGAAGCATTAAGAAACTATTTCAATGATATTTCTTTTATTACACAAGAGATTGCAAAAAATGGTAAAACTGAAGAAACTTTTAAAGTTTATTTAGGTGGTAGACCATATGAGACATTATCTGGTGGTGAGAAAATGAGAAGTCAATTAGACTTATTAAATGGTATTCAAAAATTAAAAAGTATTAATATGCCTGTTTTGATTGATAGTATTAGTGAACTTGATAAAATGCCAGAATATATTAACTCACAATTAGTTACTTGTTTAACAGTTCAAAAACCAAAAGAAGATAGTGAAAACTTTGAAAAATATAAGAAAGCATTTACTAGAATAAATGTTGTGAAAGGATAATTAAAATGGAAGAAATTAATTTAGAAGAAGTTACAGTAGAAGAAACTGTAGAAGAAGTTAATGAAGTTGAAGAAGTAGTTGAAAAACCTAAAAAGAGAAAAACAAAGAAAACTAAAACTGAAGAAACTGATGAAGTTGACAACAAAGAATTGGCTGTAAGAACAGCAGAACAATTAAATTTAGTACTACCTAAAAACATTGCTGATAAAGTTTTAAATTCATTAATTACAAATGAAGCAAGTGGTAGAATGAATTTCCCCTCAAATTATAATGTTGGTAATGCTATTAAGAGTGCTTATTTGAAACTATCAACTGATAGAAACTTAAACGCATGTACTGATGAATCTAAAGCAAATGCTATGTTACAAATGGCAATTTTAGGACTTTCACCTGCTAAGACACAATGTTATTTTGTTGCATTAGGTGGTCAAGCAACATTAATGCCATCATATTTTGGTAAAGTATGCTCTTTAAAAAGAGTTAAGGGAGTTAAAGAAGTTAGAGCAGATGTTATTTACAAAGGCACTGAATATGATTTAACTACTGATGAATATGGTAATGATGACATCATTATTAACAAACCTTGTCCTTTGGATCAAAGAGATGGTAAAGAAATCATTGGTGCATGGGCGAAAATTTTCTTTGAAAATGGAACTCACTTTTGCTCATTATTGACAATGCAAGATATTGAAAATTCATGGGGAATGGGACATGCTAAAGGGAACTCTAAAGCACATCAAAATTTTAGAGCAGAAATGGCAAAAAAGAGTGCTATCAATCGTGCTGCTAAAATGTTTATTAATACTTGTGATGACTATGATAGTTTCATTGAAACTTACAATGATGTTTTAAGTAATGAGTATCAAGAAGTTAATAATTCAAATGGTAATAGTGAAACATTAAAACCTAAGAAGGTAGTTATGCCTACAGTTGAAAAAGAAGTTATTGAACCAGAAGTTATTGATGTAGTTGTAGTAGAAAAGAATAACAAAGTTGAAGAAGAAGAAATTGATATTAGTATTGATATTGATGATTTAGGGTTTTA
The DNA here is from genome assembly GCA_044432865.1 of bacterium. Lineage (GTDB taxonomy): Bacteria > Bacillota_I > Bacilli_A > Acholeplasmatales > Anaeroplasmataceae > JAWXUE01. Next base: position 34,607 of record JAWXUF010000007.1, read on the forward strand.
ATGAAACTAATATCATTAGGTAGTAGTAGTAAAGGTAATTGCCATATTCTATTTGATAATGATGGGTATGGCATTATGTTAGATTGTGGTATAAACTTCAACGGATATAATCATTATGTAGATGATTATAATGTAGGAACATTGTTAATAACACATAAACATAATGATCACATTAAAGCAATAAACAACAAATCACTGTTATTAGGCAAAATAAGCGTTATAGGAGAGAAAACTCTATTAGATGAGTATAAAGTGCCATATCTTAATAAAGTGTCTATATCAACGGAAAAAGGGCATAATATGGCAAATTGGTGTATACTTCCTTTTGAAGTTCCACATGATGTTGAGAATTATGCTTATTTAATGAGAAATAACAAAACAAAACATAAAGTATTATATTTAACTGATTGTGGTAAAATGGAACAATTTGAAGTACCAGATGTAGATACATTTATAATTGAAGCAAATTACAATGAAGAATATTATGAAGGTAAAGAACTATCCGTTAAAGAACTTAGAAATATAAGTGAATACGGTCACGCTTCAGTTCAAGAAACGTTAAGATTCTTAAATAAGAATGTTAATCACAATACTAATAATATATATCTAGTACATATTTCTAGTAGTATTAGTGATTATAAGATAATGGAAAGAATTGTAAGAGATGAATTTCCAAAATTAAATGTAGTAGCAATAAATAATAAATTGGTGCAAGGAATAGCACAAATAAATGAAATTAAGGAGAAATAAAAAATGATTAATACAACAATTATACAAGGAAGATTATGCCACGAACCAGAAATTATGAGTTCAGGTCAAAAAAGCATATTAAACTTTTCAATAGCAAATAATTATTGGAACGGAAAAGAAAACGCTGTAGTTTTTATCAACTGTGTAGCATGGGGGAAACAAGCAGATAACATTGCTAAGTTTGTAAATAAAGGACACATTCTATCAGTTGAAGGTTCATTGATTGCAAACAAATTTACTAAGAAAGATGGGACTGAAGTTAATGATTTAAAACTTAATGTAATGAAAGTTCATTTTGAAGATAACCGTAACAAAAACAATGATGATGTTAAAGTGGATCAAACTATAAGAACTCAAACAAGTGAAACAACTAATGATTATAATCTAAATGATGATGATCTACCATTTTAATTAATTAAAGATACTTAGGTATCTTTTTTTATTTAGTTGTAGACATATGGAAAGGTATGTGTTACTATAATTGTAGGTATTTATTAATGAATGATTAAATACTGAAATCACGTACAAACACACGTTAATTAAGGAGAAAACAAGTGATAAAGGTTAATATTGATTATAAAAAAGGAATATTTGAAGTAAAAGGACATGCTAACTACAATGCTAAGGGTTATGATATCGTATGTTCAAGTGTTTCAGTTTTAGCAAGAAACATATATTTATTTTTGGAACACATTAGTTCTGCTGAACAAGAATTATTTAAAGATAGTGAAGAATTAGAAGTAATGACTAAAACGTTAGAATATAAAGATGGTCATATTAAATGCAAATTTGATAACCAAAACATTTCTATTGTTTTCTTTCTAACACATCATGAAAAAATATTTGCTGAATTAAGAGATGACTATCCACAATACATTTCATTTAAAACAGTATACAGTAAATAATAATGGATGATTTTGAATTAGAAATTGATTTAGATGACATTATTATAGAAGAAGATAAGAAAGAAAAAGTTTTATATGAAAAGGTATATGATGGAACGCTAGAAAGTAAACAAAACAATGCTATTGAAAAGGTTATGCAAAAGTCTATGTTGATGGATCGTGATAATAATATTACTACTAATCAAATGATTGCAATAGATATGTATATAAAAGGCAGCAAGAAAAGTGATATTGCTAAGGAATGTGGTGTATCTAACAGTACCATAAGCAAATGGTTTAACAAGGATGATAAATTTTTACAGGTATTAGATTCAACAAAAAAAGAAATAGAAATAGCAAATAAAAATCATTTTAATTCATTAGTGCCTGATGCAATAAGTAGGTTAAAGGATATAATTATTAACGAACCACCAGAAAGCAAAACTTTACTAGGTGCAATTAAAATAGTTATGGAAAATTCAAGTATAAACGATACTAAAGAAATAACTAAGAATATTAGTCAAACACAAATAGTTATTAATCCTAAGTATGAACAAAATGATATGGTCAAGGATTTAGGGAACATCAATGACAATGCTATAGATGTTAGTTATAAAGAAAGTTAAAAATATAAGTGTTATAACGCACGCAAATTACAGGTAAAGGAAAGAACGGAAAAATGAAACATAAAGTAAGTGAAATTGAAAAAGAACAGATTAGAGAAATGTATTTGTATTTTAAAGGTATTAGAAGTAACAATATAATTAATATGAATGAAGTTATAAAATCAAGTGGTTTAATTGCTCCAACTACATTTAGATGTTGGTTATGTGAATTTGAGAAAGATGAAGATCTTAACACTAGGAGAAAAACACACATATCTTATGTGAAGTTAAAGGATCTAAAAAAACATTTAAAATCTATTTTATTAGATATGTTGTATGAAGAATAGTGAAAACTATTCTTTTTTTATTTGAAAAAATACAGGTATTGAAAAAAACGCATTTCTAAAATATAGGTAAGAGATTCCACGCAAAATATAGGTAAGAGATTCCACGCAAAATATAGGTAAGAGATTCCACGCAAAATATAGGTAAGAGATTCCACGTGTTTTTTCAGTAGGGTAGGGGGGTTAAAAGTAGGGTAGGGTAGTGGGGGTTGAAAAAAAAATAAAAAAATGTTTACTCTTGCTTTAAAATGTGGTATACACGCGTGTATGTTCTATATTTTAGACAAAAAAATATTGATTAGTTAATGTTCTATTAGAATCAACAAAAAATAAAAAAATAAAAAAAGTTTTAAAATAATGTTGACATACAATTACGTATGGTGTATAGTAGGTATTGTAGTAAGAGAAACCAAGAAAGGAGTATTAGAAAATGAAGCAAAAGATATACACTTCTAATCAATATTTGATTGTTTATAAAGAACTACCATCTTTGAAAACAACAGAAATTAAAGTATTATTTAATGTTTATTGCTTAGTCGAGGATGATGAGTTCTTAAACCTAAATTTTCTATTAACAAAAAAATATAAATTAACTTTTTCGAATGATTTAAAATTGAAAACTAACAATTTATTTAAAGAATTTAAAAACATTATTAACATTTTGGAATTGAGTATCAAAAAATAAGAAAGAGATCCAACAAAAAGGATCATAGGAAAACGAAAATGAAAAAATTTAGATTATCAGAAAACGAAGCAATTTTTAATAAGTATGAAGAGTTCTTGTTTGAAGATCACGATACAACAAACACTAAATTATTTGATACTTTGGAAGAAGCAAAAGAATATTTCAACTTAAACAAAAAAAGAAAAATTGAAAAACAACCCTATGGAAAAGTAAAAGTATCAAATACAGTTTTAGAACTATTAACTTATGACGATGAAGACGTAACAGAAACAGATCACATTGAAGATTATAGTTTTACAAACATTGAAGAATATAATGATTTCATTTCAGAAAAAGTTAAAACTGAACTATCAAATAGATTAGATTATGAAACAACGTTTGTTTTATTGGGTCATCTAGATGAAGATCTGTTTATTGATGTTATGGATTATCAAGACGTTATATTAGGTTGTTTTGATGTAGATAATAAGTTTAGTTTAGAACTTGCAATAGATACACTTATGTATTGTTTTGATGCAATAGATAGAGATGATCTTTTTAAAACTAATGATTTGAAATTAATAAACACTTATATCGTTTTAGAAAAATTAGACGACAGAATATACTAAAAAAGCTTATATAAATCCCAGTTGAGTTTTATACTCAATTGGGGTTTTATAATTTAAGGCAAAACATGGCCTATAATTATTATTGTCATATAATATCTGTCAACCCAAATTGAAAATGTCCTAAAAATCGTTAAACATTCGCACTATCATTACGATGTGCTTGCTTTGCTAAGTAATTACAATAAGATGCATGCTTCCAAGGGTGTTCCATTGGAGGTATGTATATTTTTTTTGACTTTATTTCAATATTACTATCGAATTCAATTGAATACTTTTTGTGTGTTGGCACTTCTACCATTTTATATAATTGATCAAGTATTGATACATATAATTGTTTATCAAATGATTCAATAACTAATGCATCACTTTTTCTCTTTGCATGGAAAGCAATACCTTTATTAGTATGTGGAATATAGTACTTATTTTTATATTTGATACAACTCCCATTATCTACTTTTCTTTTTGATAAAATGGCTAATGTTCTATTTATTTTATCTAAATCAGGTTGCTTTTCGAAAACGGACTTGATACTATGTTTACATAGAGCGAATTGCTTATTATATTCTTTTACGTAGTGGTTCAAGAATTCGTTGGCTTCCTCTATTGTTTTGACACCAGCAATTTTAAACTCGATGGGTAGTCGAGATTGCAGTGTTTGGTTCAAGCGTTCTACGCGTCCTTTGGCTTGTGGGACGCTTGATGTTTTTATAGCAACACCCAATTGATGACATGCGTAAGAGAATTGTGTAAATGTATCTTCGTCATCTAATGCGGTGTTTTTTCTTTTATACTCAAATACTGTTCTACGATCAGTATAGAACATGGCAGGAATACCTTGTGTTTTTAAAATTTGTGAAAATACATTATAGTAACCATTTAGTGTTTCTTGTGTATCTATATATGCACCTACGACTGTACCTGTACAATCATCTACAGCTAGATGCAAATGATTCACTTCGTTATTAAACCAATTAAAACTAGATGCATCCATTTGTATCATCTCACCAAAGTAAGTAGAACGTGGTCTTCTAGGGTGAGGGTTCGTGTTTTCTATACTCATGGTAGCTTCTTTAATTGTTTCTATATTTATAGATTTCTTTGAATTTTGTTTAATGATTTTTTTCATTTTCTTTTTAGTTTCTCTTCTTGCTTTAGGTGATAGAACGTATTCATTTCTTAACCAATTATTAACTGTTTGATCTGATACTGAAATATCATAATATTTATCTAATATTTCAGTGAAATGAACGATATTACAATCTCTAAATTCATTTTTGTATAAACTGATAATCTTTTCTTTAACTTTACTATCAAATGTATGTTTAGGTTGTCTATTCTTGTTTCCATGTATAAATCCTTTTTTACCACTAATTTTATATAGTTTAATTAATCTATTGATGGTTCTAATAGTACAATGTAGTTTTAATGCTGCATTATACTTATTCCCTTTACAATCGACTAATTTTTTTATAACTTCGTATTTATATGTTTCATTCATATTTAAGTTTACCTTTTCCATTCTAATCACCTCTTATAGATGATTGCATATATTTGGGACAATTTCAATTTGGGTTTAAGAGGACAATATCATATTGGAACCACAATAATTATTATTGTCATATACAATATCATTTATAAATTCATTAACTGTGTTATAATTTTTTATGTCAAAATCAATAAAGATTTCTTTTTTTAGCCATCCATTTTTGGATTCGATTACTGGGTTATCTGTAGGCGTTCCAGCTCTAGACATTGACCTAGTGACACAAAAAGAATCAAGTAAATGATTAAATGACGCTGAGGAATATACAGAACCTTGATCAGTGTGTAAGATTGTATCGAGATTCTTGTATCCTCTTTTTATTTTATTATTTAACATATCTTCTAAAGCATACTTGTGGTTTTCAAAACCATTACCATTAACCGATGTTCTAATATCTGATCCTATAATCTCATTATTAAATACGTCTAAATAATAGGTCCAATCGTATTTTGTTTTATTGAAGTAAATAGTTGTCGTATCAGAAACAACTTTTTCAAATGGTCTACTTGCACTCCAATTACCCTTTATGACATTCACCATGTTCTAGATATTTCTTTAACCATGTCGTTAACAAACCAGCTGATATTTTTTCTTCTCTAGCTATAGCACTAAGTGCTATTCCTTCATTTAAGTTCATGTTTAAAATTCTTAAC
>JAWXUF010000008.1:0-39153 GCA_044432865.1 bacterium
AGGTCCAGTCTCTCCAGCAACACCTTGAGGTCCTTGAGGTCCTTGTTCTCCGCGTTCACCTGTTAATCCAGTGTCCCCTTTTGTTCCAGTCAAACCTTGAATACCTTGTAATCCAGTAGCCCCTGTTTCACCTTTCATCCCTTGCGTACCAGTGTCACCCTTTGGCCCTTGAATACCAGTAGCCCCAGTTAACCCTTGTATTCCTTGAATACCTTGATCTCCACGGTCACCAGTATCACCTTTAACTCCAGTATCACCTTTAGGCCCAGCAACACCTTGGATACCAGTGTCCCCTTTAGGACCTTGTAATCCTTGTTCCCCAGTATTACCTGTTAGCCCCTGAACTCCAGGAACACCTTGAGGTCCAATTGTACCAGCAGGCCCAGGAATCCCTTGAGGTCCTTGTTCTCCTTTACAACCAGTATCTCCTTTAGGTCCTCTTGGTCCAATATCTCCACGTTCTCCTTGAATCCCTTGAGGCCCTTGGTCTCCTTGTTCCCCTTTAGGTCCACGTGGTCCTCTAGGGCCTTCAGGTCCTACACATCCTCGTTCACCAGTATCACCCTTAGGTCCTATCGGACATGTACAATGATGTTCATGATGGCATTCTCTAACATTGGATAATTCTCTAAACATATTATCTTTGTTTGTTATAGGAAATCCATTTGTTAAGCCGTTTTCCTTATTTTGAATTATATTTAGTTTATCAACATTATTAAAATCTTTGAATGATTTATCTTTCATTTCTTCACTCCTTTTATTTATTAAAGAAAATAAATTTCTCCTAATATATAGTATGAATTGAATATAAAAATGAATGTGTAAATGTCATTTTACTTTATATTTTGTAAATTGTGTGATAGTATAAAATAAGAAAGTAGTGTGAATAAAATGGAAAATGAATTAAAACAATTATGTGAAAAATTTATAAGTAATAAAGTAGATATGAAAGAAAATTTCAAATGGCAAAATAGAGACATTATAAATGTGTGTGCTTTTCTATTTACAAGTTTAGATAAAAAAATAGACTCTGAGAAAATATTAAATGCAAAAAATATATTCAAAGAAAATGTTGGGATATTTTCTAACTTAAGAGGTAACTGTAGAAATCAAATAATTTGTCTATTGAGTTTGTCAGATAATCCAACTAAGAAAATACAAGTAATATTAAATATGTATAAACATTTAAAAAAATATTTCCCTGGTACAGAGTATATTGTTTTAGCATCAGCTTTATTATGTGACGTTATAACAGTTGATAAATATGATGAAGTATTTACTAGAGCTAAAGGTATTTATAAGTTAATGAAGAAAGAACATAGATTTCTTACATCTAGTGAAGATATAGTTATGTGCTTATTATTATCACTTGTAGATAAAGATGATCAAAAAATAATAGAAGAAACTGAAATGTATTTTTCAATACTTAAACCTACATTTAAATCTAATAATTCAAGACAATCATTAGCGCATATAATGACTTTACAAAATGGTGATATGAATAAATCTTGTGAAAAAGCAAGTAATCTATTTAATGGATTAAAAGAGAAGAAAATAAAATTTGGTGAAACATTCGAATTACCTTCATTAGCATTACTTGTGTATAATGATTTTGAAGTTGATAAAATATTATCAGATTTTATCGAAGTTGATAACTATCTAAAAAATCTAAAAGAATATTCTTGGGTTTCTGTATCAAGTAAAGTGAGATATACACATGTTTGTATGTTATTATCAAAGTATTACGGATTGAATGATTCTACAAGTGCTACAGTTATAAATACTTCAGTTTTAACAATGTTATTAATTCAACAATCGGCGAATATGGCAATGACTGCTTCATTTATTATGATGAGTACTGCAGCATCCTCTTCATGTTGTTAGTTATTAGCTATAACTAAATATAAACAAAGAGTCTTTCTTAATTAGAAAGACTCTTTTTTATACTATTAGTATATTTAAATTTTTGTTTATATTAAAATGTTCTAAATATGATTTTCTACACATATCATATTTTTTAAAAGTATTTAAAGCAGTAGTAACATTATTATAGGCTTTCCAGTATCCACAACATACTGCACATTTACCATTATTATCTATAAATGCTTTAACATCATCTGGTGGATATCCTAGAAATAAACCAATTTCATGTGGGAAATCATCAAGGAGTAATCTTTCACTAAGTTTTGTTAGGTATTGTGAAATTGTATTACATTTATATCCAGTTGATATTAAAATTGAATTTGAAATATTATTTCTAAGATCTTTCATTAAAAGATTTGATCTGTAAATATAAACTAAAGCACTATTTTGTTTTAACTTAAGAATTTCAAGGTTAATACATTTATCCTCTAATGTATTTTTAATTTTATAAATCTCATCATAAAAAGAGTCTAAGTTATCAAAGGTAATATTTATTAAATTAGCAGTTTTAAGATTAGCTAAAGTTGGTGCTGCATGTTGAATAATTAACTTTTCTAAATTCATATATACCCCCTAGTAAGCACTCGCTTACTAATATTATATGTTAATAATGTGATTTATGTCAAGGGATTAAAAAAAGTTTGGGATTTCTCCCAAACTTTTATTTTAGGCATTCTCTGCAAATACCATAAATTTTCTCGTGATTCGTTACTTTAAATCCAGTTTCATTCAAAACTAATTCCTCTGCATTACCAAAATAACATTTTTGAATAACTTCTTCAACATTACAAACTTTACATACTAGATAATGATTATGTGGATGATGTATTTCGTAATATACAATTTGATCGTTACCAATAGAAGAAGTTATTTGATTTTCTTTTTTTAATTTTTCTAATATTCTATAAACAGTAGTAATATTCATAGTAGTTCCATTATGAATTTCCTTCGCATTTAATTTTTTATTTTCTAATTTTTTTAATATTATTTCTCTGTTATTCATTTTATCACCACTTTCAATATATTTTATAAAAATGAAGTGAATATAGAAATTATTATACCCACTACTGATGAGATAGTAAAAATTGATAATAATAACAATAAATTTTCTTTTATCTTTTTATTGTTTTTAAATAAAATAATAATAGCCATACCTGCATTACACATTAAACCTGCTAATAAACTTGCAAAACTTACACTTCCAGCAACATATAAATTAGTTAATAAGATAGAAGATGCACAGTTTGGTATTAATCCAATTAAACAAGCTATGATTGGTTGGAATACATTTCCACTTAAAAGGAATGATTCAAATGTTTCTTCCCCAACAAGATATACTATTATATTTATTGCGATTGAAAATACTAATACAAATAAAAATACTTTAATAGTTTGTTTTAATGCTGTAAGGAAAATATTACTTGATTTTTTACAGCATCCACAAGGTTCTGTAATTTCAGTATCTTCTATATCAACTAAATCTTTATTTCTCTTTCTAAATAGAAAATCTATTACATATCCAAATATTATTGCTAATATAAATTTTGATGAAAGTAATAATGCTAATGTTTTAAAATCTCTATTTGCAATTAAAACAAACATTGCTTCATCTGATGTAGCAATTAATACAGCAAAGAATGTACCGATACTTAATACTTTTTGTGAGTAAAGAAGTGCCATTGTAGAAGAGAAACCACACTGTGGTATTAATCCCAATGCTCCACCGACTACCGGACCATACTTATCTTGCTTTTTAATTACACTATTAAATTTTTCTTTGTGTTTACTTTGAAAATACTCTACTAATAAATAACTAAGGTAGAAAAATGGTACTAATATTAATGTACTTAAAAAAGTAGATAATATTAAAGCTGGAATGTCTTCAGCAGCACATGCTGGACAACAATAACTTAAAATAAAAATAATAACACGTCCTTGCAATTCATTTGCATTATAATACAATGTAGATTTTTTTGCAATGAAAAGCATTTTAATTATATTTTAATATGTGTTCTTACTACTCATGCAATTCATTTGCAGATGTATTATTAAAAGTTTAATTACCACAAATAATTGACTTTATAAATAATAATGTTAATCTATAATATATGGAAGAGGTGGATTATGAAAATACCAATTATTTTTTCAACAGTTACAGGAAATGCTTTTAAAATAGCAGATAAAATCAAGGATGGAGTAGAAGATAAGTGTGGACCATATAACATTAGATATATAACTGATGAAGTTATTGATATGTTTGATACATTTATTTTAGTTTATTGGTGTGACTTTAGTAGTGCTGACAAAGATACATTAGAGTTAATTTCTAAAATGAAAAATAAAAATATTTTAATTTTAGGTACAGCTGGTGTACCAATGGATAGTGTTGTAGCACCAATGATACTTGAAAATGTTAATGAAGTAGTAAAAAAAGATAATAATTTACTAGGTCATTTCTTATGTCAAGGAAGTATTGATCTTGCTAGGACTTTTAGAAGGCTAAAGCATGTTGATGAATCTAAACCTAAATTATCTTTAGAGAAATTTGAAAGTTATATGAATATTTCTAATTTACCAAATGAGACTCAGTTAAATGATGCTCTTGAATTTGTAATTGATAAATTAGGAAGAAAATTTACATTAAAGGATTAACACATGGAAAAACTTAATATACTATGGATTAATGATAATAAACATACTGTTAAATATTTATTAGGAATGTATACTACAAATTCAATTAAAAATAATTGGTGGGATAATATTACTATAATCATTTGGGGTGGATCAAATGAACTAATTAAAAATGATGTTGAAGTACAAGAACTTATTATTGAAATGAAAAGTAAAGGTGTTGTTCTTGAAGCATGTAAGGTATGTGCGGATAACATTGGGACAACTGAACTTTTATTAAATCTTGGTGTTGATGTAAAATTTATGGGTGCTCCGATGACTCAATATATAAAAGGTGATAATAAATTTATTACTATATAAAAAGATTTCGTTTTTGAAGTCTTTTTTTTTGACATAAAATATGAAGTGTGATATTATTAAATCAGTAAGCGAATGCTTACTGAAGGAGATGAGTTTATGTGTAGTAAGGAAGATTGCGGATGCAAATCTGATGAGAAAAAATGTAATTGTAAAAATGGTGGAGGATGCTCATCAAATATAACACCATTAATAAATAATAAAGGAGAAAATTAATATGAAAGTAGCAGTAGTTTTTTGGAGTGGTACAGGTAATACAGAAGAAATGGCTAAATTAGTAGCTCAAGGTGTTGAATCTAATGGGAATACAGCAGAATTAGTATCTTGTGATAAATTTAATAAATCATTAGTAGGTAATTTTGATGCATTTGCATTTGGTTGTCCTTCTATGGGTGCTGAAGAATTAGAAGATGGTGAATTCTTACCAATGTGGGAAGATGTTAAATCTGAACTTAATGGTAAAAATGTAGTTTTATTCGGATCTTACGGTTGGGGTGATGGTGAATGGATGGAAACTTGGAAATCTGAGTGTGGATCTATGAACTTATTAGGTGACTTCATTTGTTGTGGTGCTGCATCTGGTGATGATGAAACTAGTTGTGTTGAATTAGGTAAATTATTAAAATAATATAAATAAATAAAAAGGAACAATTGTTTCTTTTTATTTATTTAAAACAGTGATTTTTGAATCAAAATAACGTATAAAATGTTAAAGTAATTGCATAATATATTTAATGATTTAAAGTGAAGTAAATCATTTGTTTTTTAAAAAATAGTATGATACTATAGAGGTACAAATCAAAAAGATTTGAATATAGGAGGAATAAAATATGTCATTAATTAATAAAGATGTAGTAGATTTTAAAGTAAAAGCATTCTCAAATAATGAGTTTGTTGATGTTTCAAACAAAGATATTGAAGGTAAATGGTCAGTGTTCTTTTTCTATCCAGCGGATTTTACATTCGTATGTCCAACTGAGTTAGAAGATTTAGCAAACAAATATGAAGAATTTAAAAAAGTTGGTTGCGAAATTTATGGAGTTTCTTGTGATACTCATTTCGTACACAAAGCTTGGCATGATACTTCAGATACAATCAAAAAAATTAAATATCCAATGTTAGCAGATCCAACTGGAGTTTTAGCTCGTGGATTTGATGTTATGATTGAAGAAGATGGTATGGCTGAACGTGGAACTTTCATTGTTAATCCTGCTGGTAAAATCGTTTCTTATGAAGTATTAGCTGGAAACGTTGGTAGAAATGCTGAGGAATTATTCAGAAGAGTTCAAGCTTTACAATTCGTAGCTGAACATGGTGATGAAGTATGTCCTGCAAAATGGAAACCAGGAGAAAAAACATTAAAACCATCATTAGATTTAGTTGGTTTATTATAAGTAAAAGAAACGACTATACAATGTATAGTCTTTTTTTTTAGAAAGGAAATATTATGGAAAATTTATATGATGTTGTAATTATTGGTGGAGGTCCTGCTGGGTTATCTAGTGCTATTTATTTAGCAAGAGCAAAGTACAAAGTACTTGTTTTAGAAAAAGAAAAATTCGGTGGTCAAATCACTATTACTCATGAAGTAGTTAACTATCCTGGTATATTTAGTACAAGTGGTGAAGAGTTAACAAAAAGTATGCAAAAACAAGCTCAAAAGTTTGGTGCTGAATTTGCTATTGATGAAGTTGTTGAATTAAATTTAGATGATAAAGTTAAAGTTATAAAAACAAAAAATAAAGAATATAAAGCTTTAGGTGTTGTTTTAGCTTTAGGTGCTAAACCAAGAAAGATTGGATTTGATGGCGAAGAAAAATTTATGGGACGTGGAGTTGCTTATTGTGCTACATGTGATGGTGAATTTTTCAAAGATATGGAAGTATATGTAATTGGTGGAGGATTTGCTGCAGTAGAAGAGGGTATCTTCTTAACTAAATATGCTTCTAAAGTTCATATGATTGTACGTGGTGAAGATTTTACTTGTGCAGCTACTGTAAGTGATCAAGTGAAAAATAATAAAAAAATTGATGTTTATTTTAATACTGAGGTAGTAAGTGTAGATGGAAATGTACATTTAAATAAAATTGTATTAAAAAATAATAAATCAAATGAAGTAACAACAAGAGAATTAGACGCATTTGGTGTTTTTGTATTTGCTGGATATGAACCTAATACTAAATGGTTAAAAGATGTTGAATTAGACAAAGGATATATTGTAACAGATAATAATCAAAAAACTAATTTAAATGGTGTTTATGCTGCTGGTGATGTATGTATTAAAGAATTAAGACAAGTAGTTACAGCTGTATCTGATGGAGCAATTGCTGCTACATCTCTTGAAAAATATGTTGAGGAATTACATCATGAATTAGATATTCCTGATTTAGTTCAAAATAAAGTAGAAGTACAAGAAGAAAGTCATGAAGCAGATGATTCATCTTTTATTGATGAAAATATAAAAAATCAATTACAACCTTTATTTGCGAAATTCGAAAATAATGTAATTGTGAAAGCTCATATTGCTAATGATACTTTAGGAAATGAATTAGATTTCTTTTCTAATGAATTAAAAGATCTTTCTAATAAAATTCTTGTTGAAAAAGAGAATAGTAATAAATCTTATTTAGAAATATTAAATAGTAATAATGAAACAACAAACATTACGTTTGAAGGTGTACCTGGAGGGCATGAGTTCATGTCATTTATAGTAGCATTATATAATGTTGCTGGACCAGGTAAAGAAGTATCTAATGATATTAAAGATGAAATTAATAAACTACAAAATGTAGATTTAAAAGTTTTAATATCTTTATCTTGTACTATGTGTCCTGAAGTTGTTCAAGCGTCGCAACAAATAGCTGCATTAAACAAAAGTGTTTCTGCATCTATGATTGATATTAATCACAATAAAGAGATAAAAGATAAATACAATGTTATGAGTGTTCCATGTTTAATAATTAATAATGAAGAGGTATCTTTTGGTAAAAAAGGTATTGAAGACATTCTTAATCTAATTAAATAATGGCTTAATAAAGAGTTTTTTAAATTTTAAATCCCTATTTTATTATAGGGATTTTATTTATTTATATAGTTGAATGAATATTCAATTAACTATTGACATATACTAATACTGTGGTAAAATATAGTTGAATAAACATTCAATTGAAAGGAAGTGAATTATATGCCTTGTAACTGTAATGAAGAAAAAGTATGCAACTGTGGTCCTGCTTGTACATGTGGTGATAACTGCAATTGTACAGCTGATAACAAATGTCATGATAACTGTTCTTGTGGTGGAAGCTGCAACTGTGAATCTTGTACATGTGGAGACAACTGTAACTGTACAACTGATAACAAATGTTGTGAGTCTTGTACTTGCTGCTAATTTAATAAATAAGAATAGAGAAATCTATTCTTATTTTAATTAAGGAGGAAAATTTATGAGTTCAAAATGCTGTTGTACTAATGAAAATGCAAAATGTGATTGTGCAATTATTCATAAAACTGAAGTTGATAATACTAAAGAGAATATGCTTAATGAAGAAAAGATTTCTAAAGTTGTAAGTTTACATAAAGTACTTGCTGATCAAACTAGAATGAAAATTTTATTAGCGTTAAGTATTGAACAATTATGTGTATGCGATATTGCTAATGTACTTGATATGACTAAGTCTGCTGTATCTCATCAACTAAAGGTACTAAGAGAGAATAATCTAATTAAGTTTACAAAATCTGGTAAGAATTGTTATTATTCGTTAACTGATTCTAATGTAAATAAAATAATTGATATTACTATTGAGTATATTGAAGGATAAAAGAAACTAAATTTTATTTTAGTTTCTTTTTTCTTTATCATATTCTTTGACTATAAAATATGGAAGTGATAATATGAAAGTAAGCATATGCTTACTTGAAAGGATTGATAGTATGAATGATATTTTATTAGCATTTTTAATGACATTAATAGCTGGTATATGTACTGGTATAGGGAGTTTAATTGCTTTTTTTTCTAAAAGTACAAATAAAACTTTTTTATCAGTTAGTTTAGGATTTTCAGCTGGTGTAATGATATACGTTTCAATGATAGAAATTTTTCCTAAAGCACAAGAATCATTAAGTTTTGATCTTGGAGAAAAAATGGGAAGTATAATTACTGTTGTAGCTTTTTTTGGTGGAATGTTATTTATTGCATTAATTGATAAACTAGTACCAAAGGATGTTAACCCTCATGAAATAGTAACAGAAGAGAATAAAAAATCTAAATTAATGAGAATGGGTGTATTTACAGCTTTAGCAATAGCAATACATAATTTCCCCGAAGGATTAGCAACATTTGTTTCTGTATTACAAGATCCATATTTAGCTATTCCGATTGTATTTGCAATTGCATTACATAATATTCCAGAAGGAATTGCAGTATCTGTACCTATATATCATGCCACTGGTTCAAAAAAGAAGGCATTTATTTATTCATTTTTATCTGGATTAACAGAACCAATAGGAGCATTAGTAGGTTGGTTAATATTAATGCCTATAATGTCTGAAACAGTATTTGGAATAATATTCGCTGGTGTAGCAGGTATAATGGTATTCATTTCTTTAGATGAATTACTTCCTTGTGCGAAAGAATATGGTAAACATCATCATGCAATTTATGGTTTAGTTGCTGGGATGATCGTTATGGCAGTAAGTTTATTACTATTTATATAAAAAGAAAAATCACAAATGAAATATATCATTTGTGATTTTATTTTATAAACTATTTACTAATTTAGTTAAATCAGATTCTAAAGGTCTGTTTAATGACTCATCTAATAAAGGTTTCATTGAATCAAAATTAGGATTTGTTTCTTGTAATGCTTTCATTTTTTGTTCTGATACTTTAGCTTGGCATACGAATTCCCCAATAATTGTATTAGAAGAATTAATGTTTGCTTTAACGTTTGTTAAAATTTCATTATAAAATTCATCAGTGTTATTATAACCGCAAGTTCCGAATAAAAATACTTTTTTATCGTTTAAACTTTCTAATAATCTTTTAACATCATCAGAACAACTATTTTTTGTTGTCCAAAATCCTACATAAACTGTATCGCTATTAACTTCTTTGATTTTACCGCAATATTCAGCATTAATTTTATCATTGATAAGTTCTGCTAATTTTTTTGTGTTTCCTGAAATACTACTATACATAATTTCCATATTATTCACCTCACTTGAATTATATATTAGTATGTTTCGATTGTAAAATAATATGCTTATTTATATTTTTTGACATGTATATTTTAAAATTATTTAAAAATTGATTTCTGATTTACTTATGATTTAATTGATTATAACAAAGCATTTGATGATGTTTATAAAGTATTAAAATTAATTCTATTATAATATTTAAATGTTTCAAATAAGAAAAAATGCTATTTTATGGAGAACTATTTATTAATTTATTTAATTTTAAGCTATCCAACAAATTAAAAAGCAATGATCTAAAAAAAAATTATTGACGTATTTGTTTCATTAACTGGTTTATTATTATTTTTTTTATGTTAATAAATTGACATTAATAAATTTTTAATGTAAAATTAACAAGAGTAAGCGAAAACTTACTATCAAATTGAAGGAGGAAATATATATGAAAAAATTATTATTAACAATAGGTGTTGTAGTTGCTGCAACACAATTAACTGCTTGTGCAGAAGATCCAGTGAAAATGACATTTGTTGGGACGTATGAAATCAATAGTCCGTATATGGGGATTATGGGTGGAGGACACCTTATCAATTTTAACAACGATGGGACTTTAGATATTTATGCAGCTTTCTATGGTGAAGTGGCTGGTGCTTCAATGAATCACATGGAAGGTACATATACAATTGATGGGGACGATGTTTCAATTGAATACTCATTTGATGATACTGACTACGAAACTTCATTTACTTTAACTGATGAAACATTTGCAACTAAAATCTATTTAGGTGCTTCTATGCCAAGTTCTGATGTAACTTATTATCAAATTGATACTTTATCTTTTGATAAAGATTCTAAAGTTTCAATTGGTACAATAAATAATAATGGTAAACCATTAGCGTATGCTGTTGAATTAAAAACAAATAACACATTCAACTTTTCAGGGTTAATTAATACTACAAAAGTAACATTAAGTGGTGAATACAGTGTTCCTGTTGTTGATGTAACAGAAGATGATACAATTACATTTACATATAAAACGAATAATACTGAAAGAGAAGAATCATTCAACTATAATACTACTGAATATTTTTCGTTCAATTTAATTCATTCAGCAAATACATTCGATACTAATGTTAAATTAGTTAGATTTCAATAAGGAGAAAAATAATGGAAAAATTAAATAAATTTGTAGAGTGGGCTTATAAAGCACGCGGAAATACTGTTAAAAAATTAGCTGCTGGAGAGCAATTAACTCCTGAAAAAATGTTTTTAAGTTTTATGTCTCATAATCCGATTTTCATTTCTAATGGACCTGCTGGATTAAATGGTTCTGTAAAAGGTGTAGGATTTGCACCTAAAGAAGAATTCATGGAAAAAATGCTTGAAAAATTTGAAGCGCATATTGCTACTTATGTACCTGGTGATAAGACATATCAAGATAGAGCGTTAACTTTATTAATTGAATGTATCTATGGTGATGAAGCACAAAAAAATATTGATTTCACAAAATTATATGGTGTTGAAATGGCTTACCAAAAATCATATGAAAATTATATGGATAATTCTCAAGCAACAATGGTATTTTACCAACCACCTGTAATTTCTTATGAAGTTAGAGGGCAAATGAAATTAATTGGTGAAAGACATGATAAAGATGCTGTAGTTAATATTGATGAATTGCCATTAATCCAAAGATATTTAAATGCAATTCATGACGTTTACCATTCTCCAAATAGAGAAAGATGGAAAACAAGAATGGCTTATCAATTCACAATCGAAGAAATTTATGATAAATCTGTAACTCCAAATGGTTGGGGTACAAAAGTAGAGTTATAATATGAAAAAAATATTATTAACTGTACTACTTGTAATTACTGCAACTACAGTTACTGCATGTGGAAGAGGGAATAAATATCCAGACGCTCTTACGATCGGTACGGAAGATGTTCCTAAAACATTAAATCCATATGCATCTGCGGATTCAGCAAATTTATTTGTTACTGGGAAAATTTACAATTCATTATTAGGAACTCATGTAGTTCCTTTAGATTATGAAGAAGGAAAAGACTATTTCTTTGAAGATGGTTCTAAATATATTCCTGTAGATTCTAATGATAATTATTATTTATTTGAAGATGGCCTAGTAAAAAAAGAAGGAGCTTATCCTAAAGTTGGAAACAGTATTTATGGATTAGAATTCTTTTCTCCAACAACTGAGCAATACGAAAAGCAATTAAGCGATAAGAAAATTGTTTTTGGTTTCGATGAAGTTGGAAATGTTTTAGATGAAACTATCGATGAATTCGAAAAACGTCGTGAGGAATCTGTACCTGCTGACGATTGGATGCGTTACAGATTTGAAGTTGATACAAGATACTCTTGGAATGATGGAGAAGAATTTTCTGCTGAAGATATTGTATTTACATTCCAATACGCATTAAAATACGCTGGACAAATGGGTAGTATCGCAATGTTCTTAACAAATTATATAAATTGTTATGAAGAAAATGGTGATTTTATTTTAGAACTTGCTTCTAATAAACTATCAGACATTAAAACAATTTGTAATTCAATTATAATTGTTCCAAAACATATTTGGAGTTCAGTTTCAAATGTTGATTCATTTAGTAATTTAACTAATCCTGTTGGAACTGGTCCTTACAAATTAGTTCAAAATGGATTTATTTCTGATGCATCTGTTGCATTAGAATTTAGAGATGATTATAATGAAGAATTAACTAAAGAGTTATTTGCATATGAACCAATTGAACATATCTTCTTAACTAAATTAGCTAATGAAGAAATTATGTTAAATGCATTAAATAAAGGTGATATTGATACTACATTAAATAGTTTCACTGTTACAAAAGTGAATTCTTTAAAAGGTAATTCAACTTATAGCAATTTAAACATTGCTACTTCACCAAGTTCTTTTGTTACAACTTTAGCAATGAACGTTGGAGAAAATGGAATTTTCAAAGATTTAGATGTTGAAATAAGAGAAGCAATCTCTTTAGCAATTGATCAACAATCTTTAATTGATACTTACCTTTACGGTGAAGGTACTACTGTAGGTAGCGGACTAGTTACAAGCGGTTTAGTACATTCTTTAACAGATAGTAATGGTAATTATTTAGAAAAAGAAACTAATATTGAAAGAGCTAATGAAATATTAGAAAAGTATTACCCATTAGTAAATGGTAAGAGAGATTTCAATTTAAAAATTTGGGGTCTATCAACTAGTGAAGTATTAATTAATACTATTGCAACAATGTTGAATACAAATTTAAGTATTAATGTTTCTTTTGATTTATGTACAGGAGATTTTGCTGAATTAATCAAGCAAAGAAATAGCCCTGATTTTAATATGGTTATAAACTCTGTATCATTTAATATGGAACAATTATTAATGTTTGATGCAAGATTTGGTACATATTCTAATGGTAGTCCTAGAGTTTGGAATATCACAGGAGTATCAAATAACGAACTTAGCTCAATGATGAGTGATATGGATACTGCAAAAACTTTTGCTGAACAATTATACTATTGTAAACAAGTACAAGAGATGGTTGCAGAAGAGTATGTTGAGATTCCATTATATTCTTCAATGGTATATTCAATTTACCAAGAGAGTAGATATAGCGGTTGGGTACAAACATCAACTGGTTCGATTTTAAATAGTTTAAGTTTAAAATATATTCAATTAAATAAAGAAGTATAAAAAAGAAGGTGTAGCAAGATGAAAAATCATATTTTAAAAAGTTTATTAACAGCAATAATTACATTACTTATTGTGATAACTTTAAACTTTTTCTTACCAAGGATGATTTTTAGTGATCCTGCTGCACCTTATTTAATTGGTATACCTGAAGATGAAGTATTACTTATTGAACAAATAAGAGAAGCTTATGGTTTTAACGATTCGATCTTTGTTCAATTTGGTATTTATTTGAAAAATGTTTTTACATTGAATTTTGGTAATTCATATATTTATAAAGAACCAGTATTTAATGTTATGTTTTCAAGAATGCCTTGGAGTATTTTTCTAAATTTAACTGTATTATTAATTTCTGTATTTAGTGGAATAATTTTCGGATCAAAGGCAGCTAAGAATAGAGGTAGAAAAACTGATAGATTTCTATTAAAATCAAATTCTATTTTAGCGTCTATTCCTACTTTTTGGCTAGCTTTAATAAGTGTTATTATATTTTCATTTGTTATTACTATATTCCCATATAGCGGTGCTATGTCTCCGGGGTATAGTTTGAATTTTTATAGTACTGTCTTTGTCATTTCATATGTTGTGATTTGTGCTGTACTTATTTCAATTGCAATTTTATTAAAGAAGAAATGGATGATTTTTATCGTACCATTTTTAGCAATATATGTTTCGCTTTCGTTATCTATTCCTATGGATGATATAATGGATGTTTTATATCACAGTGTATTACCGATAGGAGTAGTTGCAATCGGTGGAATATTTGGTTATGCATTTAACATTAGAAATTATATGTTGAATGTTGTAAATGAAGATTATATTCTTACTGCTCAAGCCAAAGGATTACCTAATAATGTAATATTATATAGACATACTTTTAAGAATGCTATGTTGCCTTTAGTTACAGGATTAGGTGTAAGTTTTGTTGGATTGTTTGGTGGTAGTGTATTAATAGAACAAATATTTAGTTGGCCTGGTATGGGTCAATTAATGCTTGAGGCAAATAACATGGGTGATTTTCAGTTAGCGCAAGCTATATTGTTATTCTTTTCAATATTGACAATCTTAGCGAATTTAATAACAGATTTGATTTACCATAAACTTGATCCAAGGGTAAGTGTGAATTAAATGAATATATTAAATTTTCTTAAAAAAATATGGAATCATAAAAAAGGACGTAGAGGTATTATAATTATCTTTATTGTAGTTATATTAGTTACAATAGGACCGATGTTATCTCCACATGATGTATATGATTATAATGTTTCTAGTGGTTTATTAAAACCGTCTATTAATCACTGGTTAGGTACTGACCAAAATGGAATTGATATTTTAACGCAAATTTTATATGGTGGTAGAATTTCTTTAATTATTGGTATTGCTACAGGTATTTTAACTACTTTATTCGGAGCAATATTAGGCGTAGTTGCGGGATATTTCGGAAAGAAAGCATCAACAATTATACTTGGTGTTGTAAATGTTTTAATGGTTATTCCTACACTACCATTAATGATGATATTAAATGATGTATCATCAAGTTATGTAATGATGATTTTTATATTTGTTGCATTTGGTTGGACAGGTATAGCTCGTATGGTTAGAAGTGAAGTTTTAAAATTAAAAAATATGGAATATATAAAACAGGCTGAATTAAACGGAGCTAGTAAAAGTTATATTATGATAAAACATATTTTACCTACTGTATCAAACCTTTTAATAATGAGTTGTGCTTTATCTTGTGCTGGATTCATGGTAGCAGAAGCTGGACTTTCATTTATGGGGTTAGGTGATCCAACTAAAATTAGTTGGGGGAAAATGCTAGTTGCAGCACAAGCAAATGCTTATACGAATTCATTATGGGCATGGGTGTTAGCACCTGGTATTGCTTTAATAATAGTTGTTACAGGATTCATGCAAATAGGATATTCTTTAGAAGATATTTTAAATCCTAAAATGAAATTAGCAGAACAAAATTACAATAAAACACTACTTGTTACTGATGAACAATTAGAAGAAGTTTATAAATGTATGGATTCTGAAAATGATGATAAAATTGAACATTCTAAAAGTGATGCTAAAAAGATATATGATATTAAAAATTTAAAAATATTATTTCATTCAAACGATCAATTTCTAAAAGCTGTTGAAGGAATTGATTTAGAAATTTATGAAAATGAAAGTATTGGTATTGTTGGGGAATCAGGATGTGGTAAAAGTGTTACTGCATTATCAATGATGAAGTTACTAAAGTTTGGTTCTTTCGTAAATGCGGATAAAATGGAATTTATGTCTAGTGATGGTTTAGTTGATATTAATAAATTAGATAATAAAGATTTAAATAAAATAAGAGGTGATGAAATATCAATGGTATTTCAAGATCCTAACACTAGTTTGAATCCTGTATTAACTGTAGGAGAACAAATTGCTGAAATGTTTATTTACCATAAGTCTATGGATAAAGAAGCTGCAAAACTTGAAGCAATTGAGTTATTGAAACAAGTTGGTATTCCTGACCCAGAAAAGAGATTTGACCAATTTCCTCATCAATTTTCTGGTGGTCAAAAACAAAGGATTTTAATTGCAATAGCTGTATCATTAAAACCGAAATTGATTATTGCTGATGAACCAACAACAGCTCTTGATGTAACTGTAGCTAAACAAGTTTTAGATTTAATTAAAGAAAAACAAAAAGAAAATAATTCATCTTTATTATTAATAACACATGATTTAGGTATTGTTAAAAACTATACTGACCGTATTTATGTTATGTATTGTGGTAAAATTGTTGAATCTGGTCCAACAAAAGAAGTTTTAGAAAATCCTAAACATTCTTATACTAAAGCATTGCTATCTACAATTCCTACAATGAATAAAAAAGTAGATAAATTTGTACAAATTCCAAATACAGTACCATCTCCAATGAATAAACCAACTGGTTGTTATTTTTCTAATAGATGTAGTTTCTGTAACCCTGATATTTGTACGAAGAGTATGCCGGAAATAACTACTGAAGATGGTAGAACTGTAAGATGCCATCGTTTTGTTAAGAGGTAATATATGAAAAATACTGTATGTAAAATAGAAAATTTAACTATTAGTTACAAAATTAAAACAGGTTTGTTTAAGACATCCTCTTTTAAGGCTGTAAATAATGTCTCATTGAATATTGAAGAAAATGATATCTTTGGAATTGTTGGGGAATCTGGATGTGGTAAATCAACATTGTGTAATGCTATATTAGGATTTCTTCCAATTGATGAAGGTGAAATATCAATATTCGGTAATGATTTATTATTTGATAAAGAATCTTTAAAGAAGTATCGTGAAGATGTTGATGTTATTTTTCAAAATCCTTTTAATTCATTAAATCCTAGATTTTTAGTTTCTCAAATAATATCTGAACCACTTAGAATAAAAGGTGAGAAGGATGAAGAAGTTATAAATAAAAAAATTCTTGATGTAATAAGTAATGTTGGATTGACTGAACATGATTTAAATAGATATATATTTGAATTTTCTGGTGGTCAAAGACAAAGGATTGCAATTGCTAGATCATTAATTACAAATCCTAAGTTTGTTATATTAGATGAACCTACAAGTGCACTTGATGTTTCTATTCAATCTCAAATTTGTAATCTACTAATTGAGTTAAAAACGAAAATGAATTTAACTTACCTTTTTGTATCTCATAATCTACCTCTTATTTATCAATTAACAAATAAAGTAGCAGTTATGTATAATGGTGAATTTGTTGAAGTTGGTACTACAGAAGAAGTGTTTAAGAATCCACAACATGAATATACAAAAGAATTAGTTGCATCAATATTAGATTAACTATAATAAGTACTATTATTTTTGTTGTAATATGATATAATGTATCTAACATTTAAGTAATAAGGAGAATTAATTATGGAAAAAATTGTTACATTTGGTGAAATTATGATGAGATTATCAACGCAAAATTATGCTACGATTCATCAATCAAGAACGTATGATGCTAAATATGGTGGTGGAGAAGCAAATGTTGCTGTTGCATTATCTCATATGGGTCATGATACATATTTCTTATCTAAATTACCTCCACATCAATTAGGTGATGGTGCAATTAAGCATTTAAGAAGTCACGGAGTTAATACAGATTATATAGCTCGTGGATCAACTACATTAGGTATCTACTTTTTAGAAAGTGGATTTGGTGGTAGACCAAGTAAAGTAATTTATAACCGTAAACATAGTGCAGTTACTAGAATTAAAAAAGAAGAATTTAACTTTGATGAAATTTTCAAAGATGCTACATGGTTCCATATTAGCGGAATTACTTTAGCTTTAAGTCCAAGTACTTTTGAAGTTGCTGTTGAAGCAATGAAGTATGCTAAAAAACATGGAGTTACTGTAAGTTTTGACTTTAATTACAGAGCTACTTTATGGGATTTAGATACTGCAATTCCTGCGTATAGAGCAGTATTGCAATATATCGATGTATGTTTTGGTAGTTTCTTTGATATTAATACTATTGCTGGGATTGAAATTGATAAAAAATTAGAAAATGCTACTATGCATGAAAAAAGAGCTGCTGTATTTAAAAAATTCCAAGAAAAATATGATGTTAAATATTTATTCGGAACTGATAGAATTGTATATACAGCAAATGAAAACTCATTAGCTGGATATTACTACTGTAAATCTTCATTTGATTTAACTGAACCAATTAGATTCAATATTTTTGATCGTATTGGTGGTGGTGATGCATTCGCTGCTGGGGTAATTCATGGTTTATTAAAAGATTATAAAAATGCTAAATATGCTGTTGAATTTGGATTAAATACTAGTGTTTTAAAACATACTATTTATGGTGATGCATTCGTTTTATCTGTAGAAGATATTGAAGAATTTATGAAATCAAACGGTACTGCAGAAGTTAGAAGATAATTTTTAGAAAGATGAACATTTTTATGTTTGTCTTTTTTTATTTTATTTAAAAAATTACCAAAAATAAAAAAGTGTCAATTTCTTGAAACAAATGTCGTATTATGGTAAAATAAAAATGTTGCTACAATTGTAGCTTACTGTTAATTAAAATGAATATAAAGAAGAGGTATTTTTATGATTAGAATCGGGCTAGACGTTGGGTCTACAACAATTAAATGTGTTGTTGTAGATAAAGATAATAAAATTTTATTTAGTGATTACCAAAGACATTTTGCGCAAATCGCAGAGAAAATTAAAGAGTTTTTTAGTGTTATTACTGAAAAATTTTCTAATGAAAAAGAAATATCTATTAGAATAAGTGGATCTGCTGGTATGGGTCTTGCAAATGAATTAGGTATTCCATTCGTACAAGAAGTTTATGCGACAAGATTAGCTGTTAAAACTTTATTACCTGAAACTGATACAGTTATCGAGTTAGGTGGAGAAGATGCTAAGATTTTATTCGTATCTAATACAATGGAAGTTAGAATGAACGGTACTTGTGCTGGTGGTACAGGAGCGTTTATCGATCAAATGTCTACTTTATTAAAAGCTACACCTACTGAAATGAATGAACTAGCAAAAGATTGTCAAAAAATGTATACTATCGCATCTAGATGTGGTGTATTTGCTAAGTCTGATATTCAACCATTATTAAACCAAGGAGCGAGAAAAGAAGATATTTCTGCTTCTGTTTTTGCTGCGGTTGTTAACCAAACAATTGGTGGATTATCTCAAGGTAGAAAAATTGAAGGTAATGTTGTTTATTTAGGTGGTCCTTTAACTTTCTTCTCTGAATTAAGAAATGAATTTGATAAAGCATTAGAACTAAAAGGTACTTTACCTGAAGATTCTTTATATTATGTATCTTATGGTACAGCTATTGCTTTAGAAGATAAAACATTTAATGTAGAAGAATTACGTAATTCTTTAAATAACTATAAAGCATCTGGTGAATACCAAAGTTGTCCTGCTTTATTTAATAATGAAGAAGAATACAATGAGTTTGCTCAAAGACATAAAATTGAAGAAGGTATTGAATTATCTCCTTTAAAAGGTAAAGCATATATTGGTATTGATGCTGGATCAACAACATTAAAAGGTGTTGTAATCGGTGAAGATGAAAAAATCGCTCACTATAAATACATTTCTAATGGTGGAAATCCTGTTTCTTTAGTTAAAGAATTTTTAACAGAAGTATATGAAAAATTCCCTGATATTGTAATTGGTGGTTTTGGTACTACTGGTTATGGTGAAACTATTATTAAAAATGCATTCCAAGCTGATAGAGGTATTGTAGAAACTTTAGCTCACTTTACAGCTGCGAAAAAATATAATAAAAATGTTGATTTCATTATCGATATTGGTGGACAAGATATTAAATGTTTTAAAATTAGAAATGGTGCAATTGATAATATTTTCTTAAATGAAGCATGTTCATCAGGATGTGGATCATTCCTTCAAACTTTTGCTGCTGCATTAGGTGAGGATATTGAAGTATTCTCTAAAAAAGGTTTATTTGCAAAAAGACCTGTTGAATTAGGTTCAAGATGTACAGTATTTATGAATTCATCTGTTAAACAAGCACAAAAAGATGGTGCATCAATTGATAATATATCAGCTGGTTTATCTATTTCTGTAGTAAAAAATGCATTATACAAAGTTGTACGTATTACAAATCCATCTGAAGTTGGAGAGAATATTGTAGTACAAGGTGGTACATTCTTAAATAATGCTGTTTTAAGAGCATTTGAAATGGAAATGAATCTAAAAGTTACTAGACCTAATATTGCTGGATTAATGGGTGCATTTGGTGCAGCGTTATATACAAAAGAAAATCCAAAAAGAGAATTAAGTAAAATTCTTACTAAAGAACAATTAGAAAACTTTAAACATGATGTTAAAGCAGTAAACTGTGGTTTATGTACTAATAAATGTAAGTTAACAGTTAATACTTTTGAAGGTGGAAGAAAATTCATCGGTGGTAATAGATGTGAACGACCTTTAAAAAATGGTAAATCTGATGAAAGTTATAATATGTTCAATGTAAAAAGAGAATTACTTGCTGAATATTCAGATTATGCTGGTACAAGAGAAACTATTGGTGTTCCAATGGTTCTGAATATGTATGAAATGTTACCATTTTGGCATAAATTCTTTAAAGAATTAGGATTTGGATTAAAAATAACTCAAGAATCAACGAGAGATACTTTCTTAAGAGGTCAAACTTCAATTCCTTCGGATACAGTTTGTTATCCTGCTAAATTAGTTCATGGACATATTGAAGATTTAAAAAATATGGATATAGATGCTATTTTCTATCCATGTCAAAGTTATAACTTTAAAGAGAAAGTTTCTGATAACTGCTATAACTGTCCTGTTGTTGCATATTATCCAGAAGTTATTGAAGCTAATGTTGATTTAAATAAACTAATTATTAAAGATCACCTTGGTGTTCATAAAGAAAAATATTTCCCACAAAAAATTCATGAAATTTTATCTAAATATTTCAAAGATTTAAATGTTAAACAAATTACTAAAGCATCTAAATTAGCATTTGCAGAGTATGAAACTTTCATGGCTAAAATTAGAAACAAAGGTAAAGAATTCTTAGCAATTGCTAAAGAAAAAAATATGCCAATCATTGTATTAGCAGGAAGACCTTATCATTTAGATGGTGAAGTTAACCATGGTGTTGATCAATTAATTTGTGATAGTGGTGCTGTATTAATTACAGAAGATGCAATTTCTGATTTAAATAAAAGAAAATTAAATATCGAAATTTTAAATCAATGGACATACCACTCAAGATTATATGAAGCAGCACAATATATTGCTGATAGTAATGATAATAAAATCAATTTAGTACAATTAGTTTCGTTTGGTTGTGGTATTGATGCTGTAACAACGGATGCTGTACGTAGTATCCTTGAAGCAGAAGGTAAAATTTATACTCAATTAAAAATTGATGAAATTACAAACTTAGGTGCAATCAAAATAAGACTAAGAAGTTTATTTGCTGCAACTGGAATGGAGAACAACTAATGAAATTTATTGAATTTACAGAAGAAATGAAAAAAACTCATAAGATTTTAATTCCTAATATGTTAGATATTCATTTCAGAATATTAGAAAAAATATTAACTTCTTATGGGTATGATGTAGAGTTATTAACTAATACAGATTCAAGTGTTATCGAAGAAGGGTTAAAATACATTCATAATGATATGTGTTACCCTGCTTTATTAACTGCTGGACAAATGATTGCTGCTTTAAAAAGTGGAAAATATGATTTAAGTAAAGTTGCTTTAATCATGTCTCAAACAGGTGGAGGATGTAGAGCATCTAATTATATTCACCTTATTAGAAAAGCTTTAATAAACATGGGATATGATGATGTACCTGTTATTTCATTTAGTACATCAAGCATGGAGAAACATAGTGGATTCAAAATTGACTTATCTATTATGAGAAGACTTATTGCTGCCTTTGTATATGGTGATTTATTAATGTTATTAAGCAATCAATTAAGACCTTATGAAAATACAAAAGGTGAAACTGATACATTAGTTTCAAAATGGATTGATGATGTTGCTACAATGTTTGAAAATGATAAAGGGTATACACCTAAAGATTTAAAGAAACATTTACCAACAATAGTAAAAGAATTCTCTGAAGTTCCAATTACTAAAGTACCAAAAGTAAAAGTTGGTATCGTAGGAGAGATTTATGTTAAATATGCTCCTTTAGCTAATAATGATTTAGAAAAATTCTTAGCAACTCAAGATTGTGAAGTAATGGTTCCTGGTGTACTAGGATTTGCTTTATATTGTATTGACGTTGGTGTAGTGGATCACGCTTTATATGGTGGTACATTCGGAGAAAAATTTAAATCAAAATTTGCTTATAATTATTTAGAAAAATTTGAAACAATTTTCTTAGATTCTCTAAAAGGTTCTAAGTTTACAATTCCATCTCCTTTTAAACATTTAAAAGAATTAGTAGAACCAGTTATTGGTCATGGATGTAAAATGGGTGAAGGTTGGTTCTTAACAGCTGAAATAATGGAATTATGTGAGCATGGTTACGAAAATGTAATTTGTACACAACCATTCGGATGTTTGCCTAACCACATCGTAGGAAAAGGTATGATTAGAAAGTTAGTTGGACTTAATCCAAAAGCTAATATTGTACCAATTGATTATGACCCAGGTGCTACAAAAGTAAACCAAGAAAATAGAATTAAATTAATGTTAGCAGTAGCTAAAGAAAATATGGAGAACGCATAATGCGTTCTTCTTTTTTATACAAAAAAATCTCCTAACTAAAGGAGATTTTTGTTTTTAATATTTAATTTTAATTGTAAAACAACCATTTGAAACATACGCTGTAGTATCGCAGTTATGATTATCTAGTATTTTTTTTACAATTGATAATCCAATCCCATATCCTATTATATCTTGATTTCTAGAAATGTTTTCTCTAGTAAATCTATTGAATATATGATCGTAATTTCCATCATCTAAAGTAGTTGAGTTACTAAATGATAGTTCTTTATTTTCACAGTTTATTTGTATTGTACCACTAGAGTATTTAACTATATTATCTAATAAAAGTTTTATTACATCTCTAATTTGTTTTTCGTCACCAGTGAAAGTTACATTGCCTGTGAAGTCCATAGATAATGTTAGATTTTTCTCTTCAAATAATAAAGTGTAATCTGATATTTCTTCTGAAATTGCATCTGTTATTGAAAAATCAGTTTTGATAAAATTAGGATTCATTTCTTCAACTTTAGACAAGTTGATTAGATTGTTTGTTAACATTTCAAGTCTAGCAGTTTGATGTTCGATACTATCTGTCCATTCATTTGTAATATTATCAATTTTCAAAACATCTAAATTTGCTTTAATAATTGTAATAGGAGTTCTTAATTCATGAGAAGCATTTGTAATGAATTCTTTTTGTCTTTTTTCATTTATTATAAATGGTTTTAAAATATAAGATGATAAGAAGAATAAGGTAACATAAACACATATTATTCCTATCGATGATATTATAATAGAGTTATAAAAGAATGCGGTAGAAAGTTGTTTGTCACGTTCAAAATTACTAAGTACTAATACCCCGTTATCATCATTTGTAAAACGTACGCTATATGTATAATTATCGAATGTACCTTTTAATTTATCTTGTTTTATTATTTGCTCTACTAAAAAATCTACTTCATAATCTTCTTCAAGACTACCAGTTCTGATGGTGTACTCATTATCTACAATGTCAATTATTATAATATATCTATATAAGATGTCATTGTTATCTCCTTGTTGATAATCTTGATTTAATATTCTTTCTATAACAGATTGATGTTTGTTAATTGTGTTTGAATGATTGTAGAAGTTAATCCATCCAACAATAACTCCAACTACAACAAATATTGCACAATAAGTAATTAATAAAAATTTTAATCTTAGTTTCTTAATCATAACGACACCTCTAATTTGTAACCAACACCTCTAGTTGCTTTAATAGATACGTTAGAATTTAGTAATCTTAATTTCTTTCTTAAATATGAAATATATGTCCAAAGAACACCATCAGTTACATCACTTTCGCAATTCCATACTTTATCAAATAAAGTATGATGTTCTATAATATTTGTTTTGTTTTCTAAAAGTAATTCCATTATTTGATATTCTTTTTTTCCTAATACAAATTCACCATTTGAATTAATTAATTTATATGTATTATTTTCAAGTGTTAAATCACCAAATGAAGTAGAATCTATTTGTGAATCTTTTCTACGAAGGCAAACACGAATTCTTGCTAATAGTTCAGAAGAAGAAAATGGTTTTGTCATGTAGTCATCTGCCCCACCATCTAATGCACATACTTTATCTTCAATAAGATCTTTAGCTGTAAGCATAATTATTTTTACATTAGTATTGATTTCTCTTATTTGCTTAAGTACATTCACACCATCTAATCCAGGAAGCATTACATCTAAAATTATAACATCAAAGCAATATGTTTTTACAAATGGAAGAACTTCTAAACCATTATGTACCATATCAACTGTATAATTATGATGCTCAAGAATCTTTTTAAGACTTTTAGCTAAATGTAATTCATCTTCAACAAGTAATATGTGCATTATTTCACCACCTTTAAATTTTTTCTTCTAGTAAAGCAATTAATTCTTCTTTAGAAAATTTCCATTCATTTTTTTCGTTTTCTTTTATTTTTAATCTATCTTTTTTAATATAATTTTTATATACGTAAACAAGTACACTCAGTGTACCTATTATTATAACACTAAATACTAAAATTTGTACTATAGAACTTAATATCTGATTAAATGCAAATTCAATAGGTAAATCATTTAAGTCGAAGTTAGGGCGCTCAGGGCGTGTTCCATTACCCATACCACCTCCCATACCTCCGCCAGATGGTTTTCCTCCGAATCCCATAGAACCACCTTTATTATTTCTAACACCAGTAGATAAACTTAGAATTCTATTGATATAGAATGATATATTACGTGCTTTATTTCCAACCATTGTACTGAAACTATATAATGCAGTTGATATTGAAACAACTAAAGTAATAAATGCTAAAGCAGCATCAAATTTAAATATTCTTTTTTGATTTTCTTTATTGAACTGTCTATTAATCTTACGTTCAGCCCATGTGCTAAAATAATAAAGAGAAGTGTATGCAATAAATAAAGGTAGAAGAAGTACTGAATAGAAGAAAAATGAAAATACAATTCCTATTAATAATCCAAATTTAATTATATAAAACAATTGAAGAGACATTTCAGGTTTTTTAGATTTTTTTCTTCTTATACCTCCAGCATCAGCTTGTTCTTTTCTACTTATTTTTTTCTTTTTAGCGGCTATTTGCCTTTGTTTTATTTTTTGTTTGTTCATAGTCTATCTCCTTACTCATATCTTAATGAAGAGATAGGATCTAATTGTGATGCGTTTAACGCTGGAGATATCCCTGAAATAGTTGATATAACAACACTTGTTAATATTCCAATTAAGTAATATATTGGATTAAATGCAATTAGAGTTATTTCTAATGTAAAGTACGTCCCAACATTAGCTACAATTGAAAGGATTAAACAAATTAAACATCCTAATACACCACTAATTAATCCTAATAATGATGCTTCGTAACTAAACATTTTTCTAATATCTTTTTTCTCACAACCAATTGCTTTTAAAATACCAATTTCTTTTGTTCTTTCAACAACACAAATATAGAATACAATAAAAATCATTATTGCTCCAACTACCATAGAAGCAGCAGAAACACCTGTTAATACGCTACTACCTAGATTGATGTAATCAATAATAGTTTGAGCTTCACTATCTGATTGGAATGTATTAAACCCCATATCTTTTAAATCTTCCATAATAGAAGACACCATAGCAATTTCATCTGCTATTACATATGCTCTTGTTGTGTATGTAGATGATGATACAGCTGTGAATGAATCTAAATCCACAGCGTTAACATAAGCAGATGTTTTTCCGGAATCACTATCGTAAACTCCTGATATTCTTAATGTTTCGTATTTAGTGCTTGATGCAAGTGTAGTATTTTTAATTGTTATATATTCTCCAATAACTTCATAAATACTATTTGTAACTAATGAATTTGCTAAATCAACATTAATCATTATTTCTCCAGTAGTAGGATAATCGCCAAATTCAATATAAGGTGCATTATCTGTATATGTAGTTATGTAGTTAATATCTAAACTTGTACTATTAGAGTCAGTTGTTGTAAAAGTAGTAAAAGTTCTAACACCAATAACTTCATCAACACCATCGATTTCTTCAATATCACTTAAGTCACTATACCAGTTTGTATTAAAATTATCTTTATATATTTCAATTTGTTTAGAGAAAGGATCTGTATCATAAATAGAAGTAACATAGCTTTGTAATCCTTGAGATAAATTTAATATTAAAATCATTGATACAATTGAAATAGCAACTCCAAATGCAATGACAATATTTCTTGATCTATTTCTTAATATATTTCCAAAAGCTATCTTAAGTGTATCTCTACTTGATAATGCTTTATTCTCGAACTGTTCATAGTTTTTTTCTGGTGAATCAATCTTATAATTTTCTTTATCTTCAATAATTACTCCACCTTCAATTTTTACAGTCCTAGAACATTTTGACGCTATTTGTTCACTATGTGTAACGATAATAACAAGTTTACCTAAATTTGCAATTTCTCTAAGTATTTCAAATACAACTTCAGCAGACTCTTTATCTAATGCACCAGTTGGTTCATCAGCAATAATCATTGAAGGGTTATTAGCTAATGCACGTGCTATAGCTACACGTTGTTTTTGACCACCTGATAACTGAGAAGGTAGTTTGTTTCTTTCATCTTCTAATCCTACCATTTTTAATAATTCTCTTGCTCTATCATTTCGTCTTTTATCATCAACTCCATTTATTGTCATAGCTATTTCAATATTTTGAAGTAGTGTCATATGTGCAATTAAATTATAATTTTGGAAAATAAAACCGATGTTTTTCTTTCTATAATAATCCATTTGTTTTTCTGTGTAATCACTCATGTAAGAGCCTTTAAATGCTACACTACCTGTGAAGTCATCATCAAGTCCTCCAATGATATTTAGAAGTGTAGATTTACCAGAACCTGATTCTCCCAGCAAAGATACTAACTCTCCTTTTTCAAAATCTAATGTAATACCATTTAATACTTTTTGTACACTACCATCACCAAGTTTATACACTTTTCGAAGGTTTGCAATTCTTAGATAACTAGCCATAATTATCCTCCTTAATATTCTAATAATATTTTATATTATGTACCTTAAAAACAACTTAAATTTATTTAATATACAGAATGTTAAATTAAATAATCTTTTAATAAAGCCGTTTTTTAATTTTTATATTATTTATAAATCAGTGTTAGATTTATCTTTTTAATATTGTTTAATAGTTTATAAAATGTTATAATATAGTGAATGGAGTTGATTACTATGGATATTCTAGATGATATTAATTCTGAAATGATTACTAATTTAAAAAAGAAGAGTTCTAAATTTTTCAAACTAATGATGCAATACGAATGTGCAATGATTGAAGTTAAAACTAAACTTGATGTTCTTAATAAAGAGTTATCAATGTATGAAGAAAGAAATTCATTTGATACTGTATTAACAAGACTAAAAGCACCAGAAAGTATATGTGCTAAATTAGAAAGATTTGGATATGAATTTAATGTTGAAAATATTGAAAAACATATTGAAGATGTTGCTGGGTTAAGGGTAATATGTTCATTTAAAGATGATATATATAATATTGCAAAATTCTTAAGTTTACAGGATGATATTAAAGTTGTTTTAATAAAAGATTATATACTTGATCCTAAACCAAATGGATATAGAAGTTTTCATATTGTATTAAGTGTTCCTATTTTCTTATCAACAGAAAAGAAATATATGAAAGTAGAAGTTCAATTTAGAACAATTGCTATGGACTTTTGGGCATCTTTAGAACATAAAATGAAATATAAAAAAGATATATCTAATGCTGAAGAAATTACTGCAGATTTATTAGAATGTGCAGATTTAATAAGTGTAGTGGATGAAAGAATGAATACTATCAGAGGTAGAATCGAGGGTAAAGAATAATGAATGTTAAAGTTAAAATAATTGATAAGCATACTCTTGAATTATTATCTGATGCTAATATTGGAGATAGAATTGATTTAAATGATATTAATATAATTGATTTTGATTTAATCAATGAAAAAATAAATAATCATTTTGAAGATAGATTAAAAGAAACTATTGAAAATACTAAAGCTAAAACTTTATTAGAAGTACAAGAACAGATCAATAAATACAATAGTCAAATTACTATTTTAAATAAAGAAAAAGAAGATATTAAAAGTATTGTGTTAAATGAAGAAAAAAGCAAAAATCAAATTGATCTTTTAAATATAGAAAATTCTTATAAATTAAAAGAAACATCTTTAAATAATAAAATTAATCTTTTAGAGAATGAAGTTAAAGAAATAGAATTAAAAACAAAAGAAAAATTAACAAATGAATTATTAAAAGAAATTAATTTATTAAAAGAAGATAACTTAAAGAAATTAGAAAAAATTGAACAAGAAAAAAATAGTTTATTATTAAAAGAAGCAAACTTAAATAATGAAATTAATTTATTAAAACAAGAAAAAATTAATTTTGAACAAATTGCTAAAAGTAATCTAGAAGCAGAGTTAACTAAGAAAACTTCTGAATTATCTTTGAAATTTAAAGAGGATTTATTAGAAAAAGATAAAGAAATAAGTAATCTTATTAATCAAAGAGCTGTTAAAAATATCAAACAAACTGGTGAAGATTTAGAAGCATGGTGTGATTCTGAGATTAAAAACTATATGCAAAATGGATTATTAAACTGTAGTTGGAATAAAGATAATTCTGTGGTAAGAAACGAAGATGAATCTAAAGGTAGTAAAGCAGATTTTATTTTTGATATTTATAGTGATGAACAAAAAAGTGTTTTATTAACAAATATTTGTTTAGAAATGAAAGATGAAAATCCTGATTCAGTTAATAGAAAGAAAAATGAAGATCACTTTAAACAATTAGATAAAAATAGAACTAAAAAGGGATGTAAATATGCTCTTTTAGTTTCTAACTTAGAATTAGATAAACCAAATGATTTACCTATATATAGAGTTTTAGAGTATCCTGATATGTATGTAGTTAGACCAGGTTATTTAATGACATTCTTAAATATGATTGTATCACTAAGTTTAAAATTTAAAGATTTAATTTTAAATGTTGAAAAAGAACGTATTGAATTTAAGTCTAGTACTGATTTACTAGAAGAATTTGAAAGTTTGAAAAAAACTTATTTAGATAAACCACTGGATTTATTAGAAAAAGAATTAACAAGTATTAAAACAGCATCAAATGCTATAATAGTATCTGCTGAAAAAATTAATGTTCATTGTGAAAATATAAAAATAAAATATATTGAAGAGATTGAGAACAAACTATCTAGATTTAATATAACAAAGTTAAATAAAAAAATTGAAAAGAGTGAGTAATTATGATTATTAAATTTTTCCCATTTATTCAAGCGATGATTGAACAAAGTGAAGAAATAAAAATCGAGAATAATAAATTATATTTTAAAAGAGTGTTTGGACCTTCAATTGTAGAAGAAACTTTTGATCTTACTGATGATATGATGAAAAAAGTTGATAATTTATTTGTAGAGAAAAAAGAACTTATTGATATGAAGGATGTTATTAGTGTTAATGATATAGTATTTAATTATGAAAATTCTTCATTAATGTATAAAGAACTTTCTTTATTACTTAGTAATGAATTGAAATTTAAATATAATCCTAGAGCATTTTATAATGAAAATGTATTATTTTATTTAGGAGATTATAATAAACACTTTGTACATCACTATTATCAAGATGCAATAGATTTAATAAATGAATTAAATTTAGAGTTGAAAGATAATTGTGTTGTTATAGATAATGAAGTTTTTAGTATTGAAATGAATAATTATCAAATTTTAAAATTTAATACAGAGAATAAACTTTATCAATGTGTTTTAGCAACACTTAAATATAAAGAACAATTCTAGTAACAAAATACCCCCTATATTAATATTATAATATGGGGGGTATTTTTATGGAATTTGCTACAATCCCAATTATAGTTATTTTATGTACTATTGTTATGAGTATAGTAAAATTGTTTACAAAAGGAAATGAGAATGAAACTGAAATATTAGCTGCTATTATACCATGCTTTGGAGCTATGTTTACACTAGTATTATATTTTGTTCATACAGATTTTATGATGGAATTTGACGATCCTATTGTTGCTGTGCTAATAGGTTTTGTCTCTGGTCAATCAGCTTTAGAAACAAAATCTACTTTTGATTATATTAAATCTAAACAAGAGATAAAAGATTTAATAATTGAAGAACTACAAACAGATGAAACACAAACTTTAATTAAAGACACTGTTGAAACAGCGATTGAACCAATTGTTGAGGAAACAACTACATTAATTGAAGAAAAAGTAGTAGAGATTAAAGAAGAACTAAATAATTCAGAAAACGACAACATAGAATAATAAAAGAGAAAGAATTAAATTTTGTTTGTTTAATTCTTTTTTTTCGACATTGTTCGACACATACATTTGATATAATGCAAATGAAAGGTGTGAAGAAATGAAAAATATAACGTTAGATTCAATGAAAATTTATGATTTTGTTTATAATTATAATACACAAAAATTAGAAATTGGTTCAGTTGATCCAGAAATAAAAGCGATTTTTGAAAAAGAAGTAATTGCTAAACCAACTACTAAAACTGATTTTATATCTGGACTTAATAATGAATTGTTTTTAATACAAACATCAAATCATCATTTGAAATATGAAAGAGAATTTGAAAATGAAAAGGTTGGTTTAAAATACTTTAGTATAAAAGGGTCTTGTATTGTACATGAAAATATTTTTAGGGGAGTAATACTAGATGAATCAATCCCTTTTTTCCTTGGACATAAAGCAGTACAAGCAGAGAAACTTAGAAGTCTAGGAGC
This sequence comes from bacterium, assembly GCA_044432865.1. Classification (GTDB taxonomy): domain Bacteria; phylum Bacillota_I; class Bacilli_A; order Acholeplasmatales; family Anaeroplasmataceae; genus JAWXUE01. The sequence continues at coordinate 31,440 of JAWXUF010000008.1, forward strand.
ATTATCTGGTGGGATAGCACATGATTTTAATAATCAATTAATGGTAATTAGTGGTTCATGTGAATTAATTAAAAGACATATTGATGATCCTAAATTGATTGCTTACTTAAAAAACATTGAGGATGCGACTAAAAATAGTTGTGAGTTAATTAATAAACTATTAACATTTGGTCAACAAGAAAGTGTTCCTAAAATTGTATTTAATTTAAGCGAATGTATTAGCGATACTGTATCTATCATAACTCATACATCTAATAAAGTAATTAATATGAAGTATACAACTAACAATAGAGAATTAGATATACAAGGTAATTACACATTAATTCAAAATGCTATATTAAATATTTGTAAAAACGCAATAGAAGCAATTGATGTTAAAGGTGTTCTTAAAATTGAAGTGGATAAAGTTTATCTTAAAGAGATTCCCCCTTTTATAACAAATAATCAAGTGTTTACAGAAGGAATGTATGGTGTTGTTCATATATCTGATGATGGATGTGGTATAGATGCAATAGCGTTAACTAAAATTTTCGATCCATTTTATACATCTAAAGGATTTGATAAAGGTGTTGGTCTTGGTTTATCTACAGCACTTGGTACAATGGAAGCTCATCAAGGTCTTATTGGTGTAGAGTCTGAAATTGGTGTAGGGACAAAATTCTCATTATTTTTTAGACTTATTAAAAGTGAGAATGACATTATTGAAGAGAAGAAAAGGATAATGATTATTGATGATGAATATTTAGTTAGAATGGTATTACAAGATATTTTAATTGATTTAGGTTATCAAGTTCATCCATTTGAAAGTGGTAAAAAAGCACTAGAATATTATTCTAAAAATAGTAAATATATTGATTTGATATTATGTGATATGATGATGCCTGAAATGACTGGAAAAGAAGTATTAAATGAGATGACAAAGATAAATGAAAAAATAAAATTCATAATTTTATCAGGTTATTCTAATGAAAGTAGAGAAGATTTAGGTAACAATATTGTTGATTATTTAACTAAACCAATAATGTTAAATAGTTTAGGAGAAGTTATTGAAAAAGCATTAAAATAATATATAATATTACTTGGGTGATATACTATGTTTAATAATATTAATGATGCATTAAACTGGCTTCAAAATATAAGAAGAAAAGAAAAAAGAACAGATTTATCAAGAATAACTGAGGTGCTAAATTACTTTGATAATCCTCAAGAGTCATTTGCTAAAATTCATGTAGCTGGAACAAATGGTAAGGGTAGTACTTGTCAAATTTTAAATTCTTGTCTTCAACAAAAATATAAAGTTGGAGTTTTCAGTAGCCCTTATGTTGTTGAATTTAATGAACGTATAAAAATGAATAATGACTATATTGATAACGATTCACTTCTTGAATATATAAATATTGTAAAGAAATATTCAGATGATTATAATTTAAAAAACGGCGATATTATACCATTTTTTGAATTAACATTTGTAATTTCTCTTTTGTATTTTAAAAAAGAAAAAGTTGATATAGCAATAATTGAAGTAGGTGTTGGTGGACTTCTTGACTGTACAAATTGTTTTAATTATGAAGTTAGTGCAATTACTAATATTGGATATGATCATGTTGATTACTTAGGTCATACGTTAGAAGAGATTGCTAGTCACAAGTTAGGTATATTAAAACAAGAAAATATTCTATATACAACTGTACAGGAAGACTTAAGAGTATTATTTAAAAAATATTGTAAAAAAAACAAGGTTAAAAATAATAGTATAGAAATTGAAAATATCAATATTTTAAATGTTGATATTAATGGTTTAATATTTGAATTTAATGGATTTAAATTTGAAACTTCATTAATAGGTATTCATCAAGTATATAATACTGTTTTAGCAATTCACATATTAAATGATTTTTTTAAATTTAGTTACTATGAAATAAATAAATTTATTAAAGATATTTCTTTTAATGGAAGATTTGAAACAATTCAAAATAAACCGCTTTTTATTGTTGATGGAGCTCATAATGTTGATGGAATAAAATCATTGGTTAAATCAATAAAATTAATCTTTAATAAAAAAGTACACTTTTGTTTTGCTGCGATGAAAGATAAAGATGTTTCTAATATGATAAGTGAAATTCAAGAAGTAAGTGAAACTATTACATTTACTCAAATTAATTATTATCGTACTACTGAGTGTAATGAGTTTAAGACAGATCACAAAAATGTGTTTTACTATGAAAATATAGATGATGCAATATCAAGTTTTAAAAAATTAAATGATGATGATATAGTTGTATTTACAGGTTCATTGTATTTTGTTAGTGAAATAAGAAAAATAATTTAGTAAAAATCACCACTTATTGTAATAATATAAGTGGTGATGTTTTTTTATGAAAGAGTTAATGCCTAGAGAAAAAATGATTAAATATGGTGTAGAGAATTTGGATGATTACGAATTACTTGCTTTATTACTTGGTGTAGGTACAAGAGGAGAGGGAGTAATTGATTTCTCAAAAAGGATAATGAATGAGTTAAATGGGTTAGATGATATTGTTAATATGAAGATGGAAGATTGGATGAAAATCAAAGGTATTAAAAAAGGAAAAGCATCAAAGCTTGTTGCATTTCTTGAGTTTTCAAAAAGGATATACAATTATGAAAAGAAGGAAACTAGTTTAAGAACTGCAAATGATATATTTGAATTTATAAAATATGATTTATCTGGTAAGACACATGAACATATGATCGTACTTTATGTTAATACAAAGTGTAAGTTAATAAAAAAGAAAGTTTCAACGCAGGGGAAAGTTAATATTTTATATGTTGATATTAAAGAAATAGTAAATGATGCATTAAAATGTAATGCTACTGGAGTTTTTTTAATTCATAATCATCCTAGTGGTGATACAACACCAAGTGAAGCTGATATTGATTTAACAGATGCAATTAATAAAGCATTAAAGTATTTTGATATAAGTTTACTTGATCATATAATTTTTGGTAATAATAATTATTTCAGTTTTAAAAGTAATAATTTATTATGAAATACATAAATATTTCTTAGGTGATATCATTGAAAATACAAAAGTTATTTCTACCTATTATAATAATTGTTATAATAATTACTTTAAGAATTTCTAGTTTTTTAAATAGTGAAAAATACTATGATGAATTTAAAGAAGAATTTAAAAAAGATTTAGATATTATTTCATTATCTAAAAAATTCTTAGGTAAATTGCAATTTTTTTATTTTGAAGAAGATGATTACAATGTATCATCACAAGAAAATTACTATCAAATTTCTGAAAATATGTACTATGTGGAATGTGATGATAATTTGTTAATTAGTAAAACAAGTGGTATTTGTACGAGAATAATAAGAAATGATGATTCATATACAATAACAATTAATTCTGAAGGAGTGATTATTACGTATTATGAGGTGTCAAAAGTTTGTATAAATTTATATCAATACGTTTCTTCAGGAGAAGAAATATGTGAATTAAAATATAACAATACATATTATTACAAGGTGAGTTATGAAAATTAAAGTGCATTATACCCTATACATATTTTTTTTAATAAGTTTTTTTTGTAATTATTTTTTTGAAATGTTTTTAATGTTTAGTATTTTATGTTTACATGAATTAGGACATTTGGTGTTTTTAAAGAAATATAAAAGAGAAATAATTAGTATAACCTTCTTTCCTTTTGGTGGTATAATCAAGCATTCAGGAAATAACAATACAAATCTTAAAGAAGACTTCTATATTCATTTTGGTGGATTGTTAGTAAATATTATACTATTGTTCATTTTTCATATGTTTAATATGCAAACATGTTTATTAATAAATTTAGGGATAATTATTTCTAATAGTATTCCTATATATCCTCTTGATGGAGGAAAGATATTAAAAACATTATTGAATTCAATTATTTGTTATAAAAAAAGTTTATATATTAGTTCTATTATAAGTTTTATTTCAGTAACTATTTTACTGATTATAAATATTCTTTTCTTAAAAAGTTATTATATAATTTTTATTATAATAACGTTATATAATATAAATATAAAATATTTTTATGATATAAAAAAAGAATATCAATATTTTTTAGCAAATAAATATATTTATCCAAATGAAAAGTTGAAAATGAAGAAAATTACAAAGTTCAGTAATCCAATTGATAAAATATATCAAGGAAGAAATAGTATTTTTATTTTAGATGATTTAAAAATAGAAGAATTTGAAATATTAAAAAATCATTTTTATAGTAATTAAACACCATATTGTTGGTGTTTTTTATTTTAATTAAATTGGTAAATTAGAAGAATTCAAATTGACAAAATAATAATATTTTTGTATAATTAAACACAAATTGTATGGAGTAGGAAGTGTTTAAATGAGCAAGATAAAGGTATCACCTTTACTAAAAATAGTATTAAGTTTCATAATAATTATTTTCGTAGGTTTCATTTTCTTAATGTTACCTATTTCAACAACAAATGGTATACAGTGGTATGATGCATTATTTACTTCGTTTTCTGCTGTTTGTGTAACTGGATTATCTCCAGTTGCTAATATTTCTGAAACATTTACAGGATTTGGTATAACTGTATTAGGTATATTAATACAAATGGGTGGATTAGGGTTCGTAACAATAGCAGTATTCGTTATGTCATTAATTGGAAGTAAGATTGGATATAATGAAAGATTCTTAGTAAAAGAAGCTTTAAATCAAAATACACAAACTGGATTAGTTAAATTAGTATTCTCAATAATAAAAATAACATTAATTATAGAATTCACTGCATTTATTGTTAATTTATTTGTATTTGTACCTGAATTAGGTGCACAAGGCGTTGGGGTTAGTTTATTTCATGCAGTATCAACTTTTAATAATGCTGGGTTTGATATACTTGGGGACTCAAGTTTAATTAATTATTCAAGTAACATATTATTAAATGTTTCAACATGTTTATTTATTATATTAGGTGGATTAGGATTTATTGTTATTCATGATGTTATTAAAAAGAGATCATGGAACAAACTAACAATCCATTCAAAAATTGTTATTAAAACAACAGCATTTTTATTAATTTTCGGTACTATTGCATTTAAATTAAGTGAATCACTTACAAGCGATATTACATGGTTGGAAGCATTCTTTCAAAGTGTAACATCACGTACTGCTGGGTTTGCAACTATAAACTTTGCAACCGTTAATGGAATTACACTTCTTATTATGATTGTATTAATGTTTATAGGAGCCTCACCTTCATCTACAGGTGGTGGTACAAAAACGACAACATTTTATACATTGTATAAAACAATAGCAAGTTATTGTCGTGGTAAAAAACCTATTATTTATAATAGAGAAATATCAAATAAATCAAGACATAAAGCATTCATGCTTGTAACAATAGGTGTTTGTTGTGTTATGGTATTTACAGTATTGATTTTATCAATTGAAATTTTATTTAAAGTTAGACTAGAAGGATTAACAATGGATGATATTATATTAAATAATGTTGGACAAATTAATTTTAGTCAAATTTTATTTGAAGTAACAAGTGCATTTGGTACTGTAGGATTATCTACAGGTATAACATCAGGATTAGAACCACTTAGTAAAATAGTAATGTGTTTCTTAATGTTCTTAGGAAGATTAGGTACACTAACAATCTTTAGTTTATTAAATAGAAACTATTATAAACCTGAAGACAATGAAGTAGAATATTTAGAAGAGCAAATCCTAATAGGATAAAAAGGAGTATTTATGAAAAAGACAATCGCAGTAATCGGTTTAGGTAGATTTGGAATTAATTTAGTACAAGAATTATCTAAATTAGATGTTGAAGTAATAGCAATTGATTCAAGTAAAGAAAAAGTATTAGAAGCTAGTGATATTGTAAGACATGCATTTATTTGTGATGCAACTAACTCTGGTAATTTAAAAGATGTTGGAGTAAAAGATGCAGATCATGTAATCATTGCTTTTGGACAAAACGATGAAAAAACAATTATAGCTACAGTACAAACAACAATAATGGTTAAAAAATTAGGTGTAAAGAAAATTACAGTAAGATTAGATACTGAAGAGTATGCAGAAACTTTATTAGAAATTGGTGCAACTAACATTATTTATCCTTCAAAAATTGCATCTGAAAGATGTGCTACTAGATTTGCTATGGACAGTATTAGTGATTATTTTAATGTTACAGGTAGTTTCCATGTATTTGAAGTAGTAGTACCTGAAACATTTGTAGAAGTGAATTTAATGGATATTAATACTCCGAAAAACTATAACTTAAATATTTTAATGATTAAAAGAGATGGGAAAACAATCATTCCAAATTCTCAAACTGTTTTAAGTGCAAATGATTCATTATTTATGTTTGGTGAAAAAGTTTCAGTAGAGAAATTCTCTCAATTTATCACACAACAATAATTTACAAACTATTTACAAAATATTGTAATAACTAAAAAAAAAAACTTGAATAAGAAGACTTGTTGTCTTTTTATTCAAGTTTTTTGTTTAAAATATTGTATTATATACTCGGGTGATATGTGTGTATATAAATTATGATTTGGCTGTAAAATATACTTATTCAAAAGAACTACTTAAAAAAATAGCAAGTAGATTTTTAGAAGAGTATGAAAACTTAGCTTTAAAATTGCTAGATTTTTCAAAAGAAGAAGTATTAGCAATAGTACATAAAATTAAAGGTATCACTTTAAATTTAGGTGCTGAGAAATTGTATAAAGATTGTATTAAACTTGAATCATCAGATTCATATGATGATATGTTAAAAGTATTTATTTATACTTTTAATAAAAGTTATGCCGAATTATCTAATGCTCAATTTCTCAATTAAATTTTTATCAGGATCTATAAAAATTGATTTTTCGTTAGAAAAAGTAACAAAACAATTTTTATGTCCTGGTATTTTTTTTATATACTTTACTAACGTATAACATACTTCAACGCTTGAAGATTGTTTATAATTAGAATAATATGCTGCTATCATTGCTGCAGTACGAATCTCATTTTCTGTGTAATTTTCAGTTTTACGTAATACTACATGACTTCCTGGTCCATCTTTAACATGGAACCATAATTCATTATGTTTAGCTAATTTATGAGTAATAGTTTCATTTTGAATATTGTTTTTACCAACTAGAATTTCAGTACCTTCATCAGTTAGATATATTAATGGTTGTACCTTATCTTTTCTTTTTTCTATCTTTGTTGCTTTTAAATAATGATTTGCTATTAATTCATTTCTAATTTCCTTAATGTCATTTAAATTAGCTTGAGAAATTTGCATTAGAATTAATTCTAAATAATTTTTTTCTTGCTTTGATATCTCTATTTGCTTTTCTAAATGAATAATTGTTTTTTTCATTTTTTGATATTTTGTAAAATATTTTGATGCATTATCTTTCATTGAAAGAAGAGGGTCTAATTGAATTTCTATTTCTTCGTTTGTATAATAATTAAATACTTTTACATTTTTAGTATTACCTTTTGGTAATTGATAAAGATTTGCTGTTAACAATTCTCCGAAAATCTTATAAGTTTCATTATCAGAAGCATCTATTAGTTCCTGCTCTTGTGAACAAATTTTTCTTTGTGTTCTTTCTAATAGTTTTTTAACTGTAGTATCTATATTATTTGTTTTTTGTTTAATGATTGATGTATTTGCTTTATCATAGAAAAAATTGTC
>JAWXUF010000009.1:0-36949 GCA_044432865.1 bacterium
ATTTTCTATGTTCAGGGAATTCATTTAAAAATACAAACATTTCAAAACTCTTAGGACCTCTATCAAAGTTATCACCGCATGATACAATTATGTGTTCTTCATTTTTTTCATCAAATCCGGCTAACCTCAAATCTCTCATTAGTTCATCGTAGTGACCGTGGACATCAGAAAATACAAAATATTTTTTCATATTATCACTCCATTTTCCATTATTGATATTATAACAATATTATTATTTAAAATCAAATCATTTAATTGTTTATTGTAATATTTCATAAATAAAAAACACTTTAAGTAGAAATATGTCTTACTTAAAGCGTTTTTTAATTCAATATTTATTGAAACATTTCTAATTCCATACAAGGTCTATAACCCATTGTATTAGTAGCACTTGATGATGAATTACCTTTTGTTAAAGCAAAGTAAACATAAGTTCCACCATCTGCAGAACCACGACCATACCACCATTTTACACATCCTGATGGAGATGAATAAACATATAGATTTTTAGCTTTAGCATAGTCAGTAGGTTTAATTTCTCTTCTACTACATTCGTAACCAGAAGAAATTGCAAATCCATAATTCGAATTTGTAACACTAGAAATAAAATAAACTTTATCTGTAGTTTGAACATTGTATTTAGTATACGTAGTATTACTAATACCATTTTGTTGTGTAGTATTGAACGCTCTATTATAGAATGAGTTATTTAAGTATTCTCTTGAATCACTATACTCCCAATCATTTATACTTCTTTGAACACCATCTGAATCTACTTTAGCAGATGTGTTATATGCACCAGCATCAATAACTAAATTAGTTATAACTTCTTTTGTACCATCACTATCAGTTAAAACTCTCCAAACAATTGGTTCTACTTTGAAAAATTCAACAGAACCATCTACTATTTCAAAAGAATTTCCCCATTTAGCTGACGATGATCCTGGATCAACAACTAAACGCTCATATTCATGACCATCTAATTCGTAATACCCTTGTTCATTAGTTTCAGTAAGACTTAATAATTTTTCTCTTAATGTTTTATTTTGAACAACTGTTTGAGGATATGACCCATAATTCATTAGTGAATAATAAGTAGATTTACTATATTCAACACTTTGAGATTGAACAACAGATTTACCATATAAATGGATTCCGTTTGTTGCATAATCAGACCATTTTGATAAAACACCTGATGATAGATATGTATAGTAACCTGTATACACTGAATCGTAATACCAATTCGCTGTATAACTATCACCATCCCAATGTTTTTGTAAATAATAAAAAGAAATTTCAAGTGGATTATATTTATCAGCATTTATAGTTTCAGTTAATTCACCATCAACATAATAGTAAACATCATAATATATATATTCCCAAAGTGCTTCAATTTCTAATGCACCAGTATGTCCATCTAATTCGAATGTATCATAATGAACTCCATTTACTAACCATCCAGCAAATGTACAGTGTGCTCTTGTTGGAGTAATAAGTGTACGTTCAGTTTCAATTGTGTAAGTTGTAGGGTTTGATGAAGAGTTTGTACCACTGTTCATTACATAAGTGATTTTGTATGAAGTAGGAGTCCATTGTGCTACTGCAGTATAATCTCCTGTTTTTGCCCAAACTTTAGAAGAATCTAAATTTTCCCCTCCTACAGACCAACCAGTAAATGTGTAACCTGTTTTTGTTGGAGTTGGTAATGAGTAAGAATAATCCATTTTAACTTCGATTGGTGCATGTTCAGAACCACCATTTGAATCAAAAGTTAAGAAGTCAGTTCCCTCTGCTACCCATTTTGCAGTTAAAGTTACATTATCTTCATAGATGTATGTACCTGAAGTACCTACATAAGTATCTCCACAATACCATCCACCAAATTTATACCCACTTCTTGTTGGAGTTGGTAAACTAAATGAGTCCATATAATCGATAAATAAGTCTGTAACATATGTACCACCATTACTATCAAAACTCATTTGATATGTAGTTGTACTCCATTTCGCAGTTAAAGTTACATTTTGTGAATAAGTCCAAATTCCTTCATTGAAATAATCATTACCATAATACCAACCTTCAAATACAAATCCATATCTTTCAGGAGTTGGTAAACTAAATACATCTTCATACACAACTTTTTGTTGAGCAATAGATTCTCCACCATTAGTATTAAATGTTAAATAATAAGATCTATTTTCCCATGTTGCGTTAACATATGTTGTTTTTGTAATAGGTTCAGCAAAATCATAATCCCATCCTAAGAATGTTTTACCAGCATCACCGATACTACCTGGAGAAGTAGCATATTCACCAGATAATACAACTTGTGAACTAACATTAGCAGCAACTCCTGTACTAAAATTAACCGAATAATATTGATCAAATTCAATATCTAATGAACCATTAGAAAAATCACTGTACCATCCATCAGCATTTACAATATTTTCTAATGAATACATTCTAGTCCATTGATCATTTGCTCCGTATTCTACATTTAAATCAACCATTCTATATTTAATAGCTTCAGATTTACTATCTGCTAACCATGTATCATAATCTTGTTTATAACCAGCTGATAACATTTGTTGGTACATTGATTCTGTACTTGTTAATGAATCACCAGTCCCTTCTATTCCTTCAGATGATGCGTTTGCCATATATAAAGCTCCACCTAGACAAACTACTGCACCTGCTAAAACTCCTACTACTGTTTTATTATTGTTATTTTTCATAAAAAATCACCTCACAATTAGTATATCAATTATATTTTTATTTTCTATATGTGTGTATTTACTATAAACTATTAGTACACGTACATTTATCATTTTGCACAAAAAAAACACGGAAAACCATAAAAAAACGAATGATTAACATGGATTAATCATGTTATCATTCGTTTTAGACTTTATTATTACAATATTTTGCTCACTTCTATTTAAGGTATAACTACCTTTTTTATAGTGATTTATTATATTCATAAAACATTTCAAATATAATTCTTTATTACTTTCAAAATCTATATTATCATAAGACAAGTTATATCCTTTATTTTTCATAAATTCTACTTCAGTATTTGTAGCAATAAACTTCTTCTCATTAAATATTGTATATTGTTTTGAAGAACTAATTTCTTTTTTACATTCTAAGAAACCAACACTATGTTCTTCAATACTTTCTTCTTTATATATTAACACTAAATTTTTACAATCAATTAGATTTCCTTTTTTATCGTAGAAATAGCCCTTATCAACAACGTTATCTAGGAAGTCGATAATTTCTTTAGATGCTAATTTATAATTAGATAGTATTACAACACTTAGTGGATAAGAAGCAATATGTTCGGATAGTATTCCACCTTCATCATACCCCACATACCCTTTTGGAGAACCAATCAAACTAGATAAACTGTGTGATTCTTTATATGTTGATAAATCTAAATCTAAGAACATTTCATCTGTTATTCCTAAACAGTTAATCATTTCTTTCTTCATTTCATTTAGATTATACTCATCTTTTGAAAATGATATTGTTCCTAATACTTTATGATCAATACCTAAGTAATATTCTAGATATAAAGGATTTAACTCTTTATAGAAATTGTCTTCTTTTACTTTCGTAACTTTTAATCCTATAATTTGTCTAATAGCTTCATCAATTATATTATTATTAATTACTTTTAAATTTTTCATCTTAGCAATACTTAACGCTTCATCAAGTAAATCAATTCCTTTGTCAGGAAATCTTCTATTAACTATTTTTTTATTTGCTTGTTCAATAATATAATGAACAACATGAGATGGTACTTTTACACTATGATATTTTTCATAATCTTTTTTTATTCCAAATAAAATATTTTTCATTTCTTGAATCGTTGGTTCAGAAACAAACACTGTTTGAAATCTTCTAGATAGAGCTTTATCAGTTAAAATAGTTTTTCTATACTCTTCTATTGTAGTTGCACCAATTACTTTAAAACTATTTCTAGCTAAAAATGGTTTTAATATATTCGCTGCATCAAGTGCACCTTCACTTGATCCTGCTCCCATAATTGTATGAATTTCATCAATGAATAAAATAATGTTTGGTTTATTAACAATTGATTTAGTAAGAGTATCTATTCTAGCCTCAAAATCACCACGGTATTTTGTATTAGATAACAAACTACTTAAATTAAGTGAAAGAATTTCATAATTTTCATTTTGTTTTGCATAAAAACTTGCTAGACCTTCAACTAAAGCAGTTTTCCCTACACCTGCATTCCCAACAAGTAAAGGATTGTTTTTGTTCTTTCTAGAAATAATAACTCTCATTCTCTCTAGATATTCTTCTCTACCAATAAACTTATCAAACTCTTTATTTTTAGCCTTCTTTGTTAAATTAGTTGTATATTCTATTTCTTCATCAGATAAATTAAATACTTCTTTTAAATCATCTAAAATATCTTTTAAATCAATTCCTAAATAATCTAACTGAGTTAAAAATATTGTATCTTTAGTTAATAACAAACTAAAAAATAAATGTTCTTCTAGAATATCTTCACTACCCTGTTCTTCGGCAATTGTTTGTGCTGTTTTAAACATACTTTCTAATTTCTTTGTATATTTGCTATTATTTTGTCTAATAATAACAAGAGAATTCAATATATCATAAATTTCCTCACTTGTTACATCATACTCTTCTAATAAATATCTACAGATAGAATCTTTACTGTTGAATAACGCAAGTAAAAAACCTTCTGTACCTATACATTGTAATTCTTTTTCTTCAGAATACCTACTAGCATCTTTAATTATTTGTTTCGCTTTTTCGCTATATTTTTCAAACATTATATTCCTCCTTTGCTACTCCTGTGTTATAGTATATGTAGTAAATTAAAAATTATTGATTTTTTTCTAATATTTGTTAAATTTTTTTTAAAAGGAGTATGTATATGAATGAAAAAGCCATCATTGTAAAAGTAACATTACAAGAAGATAAACATAATATTGCTTATGATTTAGAAGAATTAACTAATCTATGTAATAGTTGTTTAATTGATGTAGTGGAAATATTTACTCAAACAATTTCAAAAATTAATAATTCAACTTATATTGGTAGTGGTAAATTAATTGAATTAAAAACTTTAATTGAAAATAATGATTTTACTATTGTTGTATTTGATGATGAATTATCTGCAACACAATTAAGAAATATTGAAGAACAATTAGATATAAAAGTAATTGACCGAAGCATGCTTATTTTAGATATATTTAGAAAAAGAGCTAAATCAAATGATTCAATATTAGAAGTTAAATTAGCACAACTTAAATATCTTCTTCCGAGACTTGCTGGGATGAATAAAGATTTATCTAGACAAGGCGGATTTAACGCAAAAGGTCCAGGGGAGAAACAGATAGATTTAGATAGAAGAAAAATAAGTGAAGAAATATTTTTCATAGAATCTAAATTAGCAATGACAAGACAAACTAGAAACATTCAAAAACAAAGAAGGTTATCTTCTAATCTTCCTATTATTGCTTTAGTAGGTTATACAAATAGTGGGAAGTCTACTACTATGAATACATTGATTAAAACTGCTTCTAAAAATAGTGACAAACTTGTTTATGAAAAAGATCAATTATTTGCTACTCTTGATACAAGTGTACGACATATAAAATTACCAAATAAATTAGAATTTATGTTAATTGATACAGTCGGATTCATATCTAAACTACCTCATCATTTAGTTAATTCATTCCATTCAACTTTATCTGATACTTTAGATGCTGATTTAATAATTCATGTTGTAGATAGTTCTAATGAACATTATAATAAACATATTACTACTACTAATGAAGTGCTTGATAGTATTGGAGCTTCTCATATAAAGCAAGTTTACCTATTAAATAAATCAGATAAAAAATGTAATATTCCTTTCTTACTTAATGAAGATTCATTAGATTTCTCTAATAAAACTTTAGATAATTTCGATTCATTAATTTCTTATATTACTAATTTTTGTACAGATAATTATTATATTAATGTTGAACTACATATGCCAATGCATGAAAGCAAATTAATATCATATTTAGAAGGATACGCTATTACAACATTCAAAGTTTTTACTAATGATATAATATTATATAAGTGCTACATTTTATCTTCAGAATTAAAAACATTCGAAGATTTTAGAGTTGATAACATTTAACTTTATATACTAAACGGCTTTATTAAGCCGTTTTTTATTTATACACTTTTTTATAATACAGGCATCTCTACCAAAGTCCATTTTATATATGATATCTTAAATAATCAAATTCATATTAATATAATTATAGAATTGTAATGTAATAATCTATACTGTAAATATACTTTCACGATAAATTCAAATATTTTTTCCTATTATGTTAACATTATTTTTTAAAAAATAAAGCATTTTACAACAAAAAATGATATAATTACCCTAGGTGATAATTATGAAGAAAATTCCAAATGAATTATTAAAAGAATATGAAAAAATCAAAAATATATATAATAAAGATAAAGAAAACTTATCTAAACATCTTGATGTTGCAGATTTCTTACTAGATAACGAACAATTCGAACTTGCCATCGATGAGTATCTTGATGTACTACTACTAAATCAAAATAATGATTTAACAAGTAATCAAATAAACGATTTATATATACGATTAGGAATTTGTTATATTAAAACAAAACAACACCAAGCTGCATTAGAATGTTTCGCTAAATGCAATCACGATGAAGAGACTTTATCAACATTACACGAAAGTTTCAGAAATAATTATAGAAATGATTGCCAAGCATCGCTTATGGAATTCTTCTGCGAAAACATGGATATGATGTACAAAAATACAGCAACAAACAATCAAGTAATTGAAGAATATATAAATAACATTATCACTTCTGAAGTAAATGATTTCACCTTATTCACAATAGGAAAAATGTGTTTTAATAATGCTGACTATAGTAAAGCAGTTGAATGTTTTACATTAGCATTAGAGAAAAACGAATTATCAATAACAAGATATTTTAGAGCATTAGCAAATAGAAATAATAACAAACTAATGGATTCATTAGCAGATGTTAAAATATTACTAACTGAAGACCCAGAAGATTTAGACTATTTATTTTTAAAAGCACAATTAGACTACTTCTTACTTGAATACGAAGAAGCATATGAACAATTTATTAATATACAAAATACAAATCACAACTTTCCTGAAATACACTTTTGGACAGCATGTGTTTTATTCAAGTTATATAGTTACGATAAAGCACTTGTGCAAATCGATGAAGAATTACAAAAAAGTGTCACTTACAATAAACTATATCTTAAATCGAAAATATTATTTGGAAAAGAACAATATAAAGAAGCTTTATTAATTGCAAAAGACGCTCAACTTCTTGAAATAAATGAAGATATTATTGAATTTATATTAAGCGTATATTTACAATTAGATTTGTATCAACAAGGACTGAATTATGCAAAAAATTATGTAGAATATAGTCAAAATGTATGGTATTCTAACTATATAGCAAAATTCAATTTTTGTTTAAAAAACTATAACGCGGCTATTGAACACTATAAACCTGTTTTAGGAAATAAAAATTTTCATCAAGATAGAATTCATTTCAATTGTGGTTACTGCTATGAAATGATAAATGATATTGAAAAAGCAAAAGAATTCTATAATAAATCATTAGAGATTAATCCTAATAATATAGATTCAATTAAGAGATTGGAGAAAATCAATGAAAAGTAAAATGAAAAGTAAAATTAGACATGCATTTGATTTTGCTAAAGAAAAGAAAAATAGAAAACATACAATTCTCGTTATTGCATTAGTATTAACATTTATATTTTCAGGTTATATTTATGGAGTCGACAGTATTTTTATTAAACCACTACCATTTACGAATTCAGTACTTCAAGCAATATGGAATAAACTACCAACTGCTCTAACAACTTACTTCATCATGTCTAGTTTAAGTTATATTAATAAAGCTGTATACTACTTATTACATAAAGTATTTAATCATACAGCAAGAAGTGAAACTATTTTAAAAATGCTATTTAGTTTCATCAAATATGGTGTAGCAATTGTTGCAATATTATATATACTTACACTATGGGGTGTAGATGCAGATACATTATTAACTTCTGCTGGAGGGTTAGCATTAGTAGTCGGTCTTGGTGCTCAAGCATTAATTTCGGATGTACTTGCTGGAGTATTCATCGTATTTGAAGGAGAGTTTAATGTTGGAGATATCGTAGTAATCGATGGATGGCGTGGAAAAGTACTTTCAATAGGTATTAGATCAACAAAATTTAGAGATATTTACGGAGATATTAAAACAATTAATAACTCTCAAATTACTACTGTAGTAAATAAAACAAAAGAACTATCAATGGCTGATGTTGTTGTAGGAATAAACTATGGTTAATCACTTGAAAGAGTTGAAGCGATCATAAAAAAAGAAATTGATGGTATGAATGATCGTATTCCTGAAGCACAAGAAGAAATTAAATATTTAGGTGTACAAGACTTAAATGCTTCTTCTGTAGATTTACTATTTATTACATATTGTAAAGAAGAGCATATCCTTGCAGCAAAAAGAAAAATGAGAAGAGAATTAAAATTAATTTTTGATCATTATCAAATTGAAATACCATATCAACATATTACAATTGAACATCAAAGAGATAAAGATACAATTGTTAAACCAGAAGTATTAGAAAAATATTACAAAACTTTCAATCATGAAGAAGATATTGAAATCGACTATGAAAACTTATTATTTAATAAGGAAGTTCCTGAAAAAGAAACTCTTATTAATAAAGAGGCAATTACAAGTTTAATGACTAAAAAAGAAAAAGATGAAGAAATTGATATTGCCAAAGCAGTTTGTCATAAACGTAATGGTAAATACAATTACTATCTACAAAAAAAGAAAGATCAAAAAGCAAAAAAACCAAAATACGGAAAAAGATAAAAGAGTACATTTATGACGGCTCCATAAGTCGAACCAATTAATATTGGATACTTATGGAGTACACCATAGTATGTACTCTTTTTATTTATTCTCATTTATAATTTGTTCAAAATATTCATCAACTAAATTCATCATATCATCGATATTTTTAGTTTTAAAAATCATAGGTTTAACCTTTGTTGCATGAGGTAAACCTTTCATATAATATCCTATTTGCCCACGCATTTCTAACATAGTAACATGATCATCTTTAAATTCTCTTAAATATGAAAAATGTTTTTTAATTGTTAAATAAATGGCTTCATAAGAAGGTTTTTCAATAATATTATCATTTTCTAAATACTCATTTATTTGATTAAAAATGAAAGGATTACCTTGTGATGCTCTTGCTACCATTACAGCATCTACACCAGTCTCATCAATCATTTTCTTTGCATCAAAACAGTTTCTTACATCACCATTACCAATAACAGGAATACTTACTGCTTCTTTTACTTTTTTAATAATATTCCAGTCCGCATTACCACTATATAATTGAGCACGTGTTCTACCATGAATAGCTATCGCACTTGCTCCTGCTTTTTCAATTAACATAGCAATTTCTACTGCGTTTATACTATCACTATCCCAACCTGTTCTTATTTTTACAGTTACAGGTTTAGTAACACTTTTCACAACGCTACTTACTATCTCAAAAACTTTTTCAGGCTCTCTTAATAATGCACTACCAGCATTTGCTTTCTTAGCAACTTTATTAACAGGACATCCCATATTAATATCGATAATATCACAATTAGAATGCTTATCAATAAACATTGCTGCTTTAACTAAATCATGAACATCACTTCCAAATATTTGCATACTACATGGATGCTCATCTTCTCCTACTTTGATCATTTCTAATGTTTTTGTATTATTAAAATTCAATGCTTTATCACTAACCATTTCAGCATATACTAATCCACAGCCATTTTCTCTAGCTATTTTTCTATAAGCATAATTAGTGTTTCCTGCCATTGGACCTAATACAACTTTGCTTTTAATTTCTATATCTTTAATAAAAAAACTCATAATATCCACACCCACCATAAATTGTTAATTTGATTATAACATTTTATTAGTGCTAATTGTACAAAAATATGATAAAATAATACTCGGTGATGAAAATGGATAAAATATTAATAGCTACAATGTACGATGATACAGTAAGAATGTATGTAGCAGACACAACAAACACAGTAAAAAGAGCGCATGAATTACATCAAACAATGCAAACAAGTATTGCTGCATTAGGTAGAACACTTACAGCAACTTCAATGATGGGTGCAATGTTAAAAGATGATCAAACAATTGCAGTACAAATCCAAGGAGATGGTCCAATCGGTAAAATAGTTGCTGAATCAGATGCATCAGGAAATGTAGTTGGTTATTGCGGAAACCCTGGTATTTATTTAAAATATAATAAAACAGGAAAATTAAATGTAAGAGATGCTGTAGGTACAACTGGTACTTTAAGCGTAACTACAGATTTAAAATTAAAAGAACCATTTACTTCTTCTGTTGAATTAATTGATGGAGAAATAGCAATGGACTTCACATATTATTTTACACAATCAATGCAAACTCCTTCTTCAGTTTCTTTAGGAGTATTAGTTAGTGAAGATAATCAAGTATTAGTTAGTGGTGGATTTATAATTCAAATCATGCCTAACTGTACTGATGAAACAATTACTAAATTAGAAGAAATATTAGGAAACATAAAACCTATGTCTACTATGCTTGCTGAACAAATGTCATGTGAAGATATTATTAAATTAATTTCTGATGATTATAAATTACTTGAAGAAAAACACGTTGAATTCAAATGTAGATGTTCTAAGAAAAGTTTTAAAAGAGGATTAAGAACATTAAGTGTTGGATTCTTAGAAGACTTATTAAACAACGAGAAAAGCATTGAATGTAAATGCCAATATTGCGGTACAGCATATGTTATAGAAGAAATGGAATTAAAAGCAATGGTAAACGTACTTAAAGGAGATATCTAAAATGGATAAATATTTAAGAGATTTAGCAGAGAAATTATTTAATACACATTCTCCAACTGGATATAGTAATGATGTTAATAAACTACTTGTTACTGAATTAACAAGTTTAGGATATGAACCAACTATTTCTAATAAAGGAAATGTTTTTATTAAAGTTAAAGGTAATTCTAGTGAAATAACAAGAGCAACGAGTGCCCATGTTGATACATTAGGGTTAATGGTAAGATCAATAAACTCAAATGGTACTTTAAAAGTAACAAATATTGGTGGACCTATCATCCCAACATTAGATGGTGAATATTGTGTTATTAAAACAAGAGATAACAAAGAATATACAGGTACTATTCTATGTACTTCAAATGCGACACACGTTTATAGCGATGCATCAAGTAAAGTTAGAAATGTAGATAACATGGAAGTAAGACTTGATGTAGAAGTAAAAAATAAACAAGATGTTTTAAATTTAGGTATTAACAATGGTGATTATGTATGTTATGATCCTAAATTTACAATTGTTAATGATTTTATTAAATCTAGATTTATCGATGATAAAGGTGGAGTACTATGTCTATTCTCAATCCTTAAAGAAATAAGCATATCTATTTGCAATCCCCTAGCATATGATACGTACTTCTATTTTGTTAATCACGAAGAAGTTGGACATGGTGCAACTACTATAAGTGATGAAATCGATGAATTTGTTACGATAGATATGGGATGTGTTGGATTAGATTTAGCAGGAAATGAATATTCAGTTTCAATTTGTGCTAAAGATTCATCTGGTCCATATGATTATAACCTAACAACTAAATTAATAAATATATCAAAAGATAATCAAATTGATTATGTAGTAGATATCTTCCCTTACTACGGAAGTGATGTGTCTGCTGCATTAAGAAGTGGAAAAGATATTAAAGGAGCTTTAATTGGTCCTGGTGTAGCGGCTTCACATGGTATGGAAAGAACTCATGTAAAAGCAATTGAAAATACAATTAAATTAATGAACACTTACTTATCAAGTAAATAATAAAAGGTCTTAGGATTTCTCCTAAGACCTTTTTAATTATTTTGCAACAACGTTTGTTTCTGTATATCCAACTTTCATTCTCTTTCTTTCATTAGCAATACAACGTTCTAACATTTCCATAAATTGTTTTGGTTTTCTAATTTTTGGAATTAATTGAGCACTACTCGATGCATCAGATGAATGTATAGTCAGTGTACCTACACCACATAATAAATTACCAAATGATCTTTGATAAGAAATATCAGTAATTTTAAATAATTTAATTTTTTCAATTCTCTTCATTAAAACACCTGTAGTTACAACAAGTTCTAACTCATCAGAGAAATTTTTTACTAATTCATATTTAGAAGTTCTAATAGGAAACCACAAGAAACATTTTCTTCTTTTTTCTATACATGACATAAATAACACATCCTTTTAATATATTATACAATAATAAAACTTTTTTTTCTACACATTTTTCCCTGCTTTATATCCTGATGATAAAGCTATTGTAATATTGTACCCACCAGTATACGCATGAATATCTAGCAACTCTCCTGTAACAAATAATCCAGGAACTTTCTTAACTTCCATTGTACTAGGATTAACCTCATCTAAAGATAGTCCACCACTTGTAACAAATGCTGTTTTAAATCCTTTCGTGTCATGAATATTAATACTAAGTTTTTTAAATCTATTAATAACATCAATTAGATATTTTTGTGATGAACTATTAATTTTTTTATTACTATCTTCTTTAAGTAACACTTTTATAACTCTATTAAATATTTTATCTTTAAAGAAGTTATTAAAAGTATAATTAGGATTACTATTTGCTTCTTCTAATAACTCATCAACACTATAGTTAGGTAGAATATCAATTAATAATTCTACAGTTTTATTATATTCTAATTCTTTAATTACATCCTCACTAATTTTAAATATACCAGGGCCACTTAAACCGAAGTGAGTGAATAAAACGTTGCCATTAAGACATTTTTTATTCAAGTAAATATTACAGTCTTCGACAGTTATACCTAACAACTCTTTTTCGATTATTAATTTATCATTAGAATTTAAAGCTGTTAATGCTGGATATAACTTTGTAACATTAAGCCCAAAATTATTTAAAATTGGATAAGAATCTCCAGTAGTACCTAAATTAGGATACGACTTTCCTCCTGTAGATAATATAACTTTTTTACTATAATATACTTCTTTATCTGTTTCAATTTTGAAATCATTTTCCTTTGTTAAATTAACTAAGGATTCATTTAAGTTTATCCTAACATTATTTAACTTACTTAATAAAACATTTAAGATATCACTTGATTTATCACTATATGGAAATGCTCTATTGTCATCTTCTTCTTTTATAGGACATTCATTTTCATAGAAATAATCATGAATATCCCAAGGACCAAATTCACTTAAACAACTTAAAATAAATTTATTATTTTTAGATTGGATATTTTTAATAAAATCACTATTTGATTTTAAATTAGTAACATTACATCTTCCATTTCCACTAGCAAGTAATTTCTTACCTAATTTTTCATTTTTTTCAATTAATAAAACTTTATCATACTTCTCACTTGCTTTTATTGCACTCATTATTCCTGATGGACCACCACCAATTATTATTACATCATACATATCTTATCCACCTATTTTTTTCAATTCTTCTAATAACCTTGCAACTGGTAAACCAATAATATTATCTAAATCCCCAGTATAAGATTCTACTAAAAACTTACCATCACCTTGAATAGCATAAGCACCTGCTTTTCCTCTTGGTTCTAATGTAAAAACATATTTTTTTATTTCTTCAGGTTTATTCGCTTTAAATGTAACCTTAGATTCTTCGTAAAAATTTATAACACCATATTTACTTACAATTGCTACACCTGTAATAACACTATGAGTATTAGCATTAAGTCTCATAAGCATTTCCATGGCATGAATATCATCTTCTGGCTTCCCTAAAATATCATTACAAATAACAACTCCTGTATCTGCTCCAATTACTATATCATCAGGATGATCACTAAAAACAGCCATAGCTTTATCTAAAGCAACCTTTTTAATTTTATCTCCAGGTCCTCCTCTTTCAGGAAACACCTCTTTAATATCTTTTACTACAATTTTATATTCAATATTAGTTTTATCTAGTAATTCTTTTCTTCTTGGTGAAGAACTCGCTAAAATATACATATAAACAATCCCCCTTTTTTCATACAACATATTATATCATTTATTGATAAAAGTTAATATAAAATAAAATTTATTAATAGATAAAATGACAATTATTTATACTACATTACTTTAAAATAATATAGGGGTGAAATTTGATGAAGAAATATATATCTTTAATTTTAATTAATATAATAATATGTTATATCTTATTTTTTAAGATTAATGATTTATTTTATTATACTTTAATTATCCCTTTTCTATTAACATTAATAAATACAGATCAAAAATTCCAAAAGTATTATATATTTATATTACTTCCAATGTTTTTATTTAATGTTATTAATGCATCTATAATTATAATATCCTATATTGTTTTATCGATAGTTCATCGAAAACTCCATATAAAATACTTATACTTGTCTTCTTATATACTAAGTGCAAGTATATCCTTATTTTTTAAATTTTTTTATTTATCTGAATTCTTTGCATTAGCACCCATACTAAGTATGATAATTACCTTATATCAAATTAAGTTTAAAAATACGCCAAATGAAGTATTAATATTTCTTTTGATATCACAAATGATAATATTAGATATTAATTATCATATTATAATTACATTATCATTATTATTTTTATATATTATTTATAATAAAACAGACTATTTATTTATGGTATCATTTCTGATAATGGCTTATCAATTTTATAATATAAATAACTATTTAGTATTAATATATCCACTTCTCATTTATGTTTCCATTAAAAAAGAAATTCTTTTCGGAGTAATAATTGAACTACTCATTATAATTTATTGCTTGTACTTTAATAATATTACACCTGAAGCCATATTTGCTTCTATACTAATATTAATAATAATTTTATATCCGAAAGAAAGTAAAGTAACATCTGACTATTTCCCTATGTTATTAGAAAGTTTTAATAATGAAATAATGGGATTTTGTTCATTTCTTGATAATTTCAAATCAGAACCTAATCAAAGCGATAACTTTGCAAATATCACTAATTCAATTACTCATACATTTTGTATATCATGTACTAAAAGATATGAATGTTTTGGAAATAATAAATTAAAAACGTATGAATATTTTAAAAATATAATAAAACAAAATGATGTTAATTTATTTTATTGTAATTACAAAACAGATTTAATATCAAAAGTATATTCTTTAGTTAAAATATACCCAGTAAACTTTAATAATAAAAATGACATCCAAATCAATAGAATATCACAAGCTCTAAGAGAATATTCAATAGATCTAGCAAGTAAAAATGTTAATGTCTTTCAAGATTATACAAAACTTAAAACAGAATTAGTAAGTTACGGATTTGTACCTTTAATATTTGAGCCGAATTGTATAAAAGATGGAATCGATTTAAAAATAGGTTTCGAGAAAAGATTTGATAATATAGCTCCTAAGTTATTATCAATTGCTAATAGTATTTTTAAAACTGATTTATCTGTAAAATTAATAAGTAATAATACATTATATGCTTATTATGTAATAACAAATAAAATAAAATTTAATGTAATATATGATTCTCTTTCCCTAGCGAAAAATAACTTTATTATTTCAGGAGATAATTTTTTTACTGCAAAATATGATAATGGATATTTTAAAGCTGCTATTGCTGATGGAATGGGTAGTGGATTTGATGCATTTGAATTATCAAAGGAAACAATAAACTTAGTACAACAAATATCTAATCAAAATATGAGTGATTTTACTTCTATAAATATATTGAATACTTTCTATTCTTTAAATGATCATCACGACATATATTCAACGCTAGACTATATATCAATTGATTTAAAAACAGGAAATTCGATATTATATAAAATGGGAGCTACTACTACATATGTAGTAAGTAGTGGAAATATAAAACCAATATATAATAATAATCTACCATTTGGAATCGATGATTTAATTACTAAAGAAGAAATATCACTACAAGCAAATGACTTAGTAATAATGGTTTCTGATGGAGTAAGTGAGCACATAGATGAAGTCAAATTAACAAACTATATTAAAGAAATTGAGAATGAAAAACCTCATCAGATTGTGTATGATTTAATGCAAAAAGTTTATAATGAAAATAATCAGATAATTAAAGATGATATGAGTATTATTGCTATAAGGCTTGTATCATCATAATACTTTTGTTTTTAAATTATATTATGTTATAATATTATTAAATAATACTATTTTTATAATATACTTATTTTTTACTAATAATTAAAAAATAGCATAGTTACAACATAATATGATTTAGAAAGAAGGTGATGGTATGAAAAATAAATTAAGTACATACAATAAAAATGATATTTATATTGTTGCTGTTTCAACTGGAGTTGATTCAATGGTTCTACTAGATTTAGCTATACAAAACAATTTAAATATTGTAGTATGTCATGTTAATCATAATAAAAGAGACTCTTCTATCAAAGAGGAAATATTTATAAAAGATTACTGTAATAAAAATAATATTAAATTAGAAATACTTCAATACCATTACGAAAATAATAATTTTCAAGATGCAGCAAGAAAAGCAAGATATGAATTCTTTTATAGTGCAGCTTTAAAATATAATGCAAATAAAATACTTACAGCACATCACAGTATAGATAATGTAGAAACAATCTTAATAAATATTTTAAGAGGTTCAAACTTAAAAGGATACTCTGGAATTAACAACACAAAATATAATGAAGTTGAGATTGAAAGACCTCTTATAACATTCAATAAAAAAGAAATATATACTTATGCGAAACAAAACAATATAACTTTTTTCGAAGATGAAAGTAATATTGATAATGCTTTTTTAAGAAACAATATTAGAAATAATATAATACCTGAATTAGAAAAGATTAATCAAAGTTTTGATAATAAGTTTACTCAATATAGTAATCTACTAGAAGAATCATTTGATTTTATAAGAGAAACTTCGATATCTTATATTAATGAAAATAAAGTGAATATCAATGACTACAACAACTTACATATAGCTGTAAAAAAAGATATATTAAATTGTTTATTCGAATTATATAATTTAAATACTTCTTCTACTAAAATAAATGATTGCATTAGATTATTAGAAAATAATACACCTAATCAATCATATGATATACAAAATGGTTATAGAATAGTAAAAGAATATAATTCATTTTTTATTACCAATAAAACAGTTAATAAAATAGAAGCAATTATGGGAATTAATGATAAATGTGAAATACCTATGTATGGTGTGTTTTATTTATCTAATATTATTCCTAAAAAGTATACTTATATAACTAAAGTATGTTATAATGAAAAAGAATTTCCATTAAAAATTAGAACTAGATTAAATGGAGATAAAATAGCAATAAAAAATGGTCACAAGAAAGTAAATGATTTATTCACAGATATGAAAATATCAAAAGAAAAAAGAGATGAAACGTTAATAATTGAAACAAGTAATAATGAAATAATTTGGGTAATGGATTTATACAAGAAACAATGTAATGAAAATTTTATTTATTTAGTATATGAGGAGAACAAATATGAAAAATGATATTAAAAAAGTTTTAGTTTCAGAAAAACAAATTGATGAAATAACTTCTGCACTAGCAAACCAATTAAATAAAGATTATGCAAACAAAGAAGTTTTAGTTATTGGGATGTTAAAAGGTGGAATCCCTTTTATGATGGACCTAATTAAAAAAATTGAAATTCAAATTGAAATTGATTTTATGCAAACAAGTTCATACCATGGTGGGACTGAATCAGACTCTTTAGTGTTTAAAAAAGATATTGATACAAATATAGAGAATAAACATGTATTAATAGTAGATGATATTGTTGATACAGGAAAAACATTAACATTAATCATCGATATGTTAAGTAAAAGAAATGCTGCTTCTATTGAGATAGTAACATTACTTGATAAACCTGAAGGTAGAACAGTTGTATTAGAACCTAAATACATTGGTACTACTATTCCAAAAGAATTTGTTGTTGGATATGGGTTAGACTATGATGAAAAATATAGAAACTTGCCATACATTGGAGTTTTAAAAGAAGAAATATATAAATAAGGACGTGATTTAATGAATAAAAATAATACACCACAAAGAAAAAGATCAAACTTTCTTGTCTTTGCATTAATTATTGCAATCGGTATAGGAATATTTTATTTCTTTACTGATTTAACTACTGCTTCTACGTATGAATTAAATTCAACACAGTTTGAGATTCATTTTGAAGCAGGTGAAATAGATACTATCTACACAAAGCCTTATACTGATAGCCAATACTATGTAACTGGTACTATTACCATCGGTGAAGAAGAATCATATTATAATGTTTATTTATTTGATTTTGAAATTGAAATATATAGACAATTAATATCAGAATCAACTCCAGATTCATTGTATTCACATACTACATTAGAAGCTGGAATTGTTGAAACAAACTATTTAATGTTATTTATAGTAAATGTACTACCGTATGTAATAATGATAGTTATCTTCTTCTTTATCTTTAGAAATATTGGAGGAAGTAACAATAAAGCAATGGACTTCGGTAAAAATAGAGCTCAATTAAGTAGAGATAAATCTAAAACTTTTAAAGATGTTGCTGGATGTGATGAAGAGAAAGAGGAATTGGTAGAAATTATCGATTTCCTTAAACATCCTAAAAAATACTCAGATATGGGAGCAAGAATCCCTAAAGGTGTTTTATTAGTAGGTCCTCCGGGAACTGGTAAAACATTAATTGCTAAAGCAGTTGCTGGAGAAGCTTCAGTTCCATTCTTTAGTATAAGTGGTTCTGACTTCGTAGAAATGTTTGTTGGGGTTGGAGCAAGTCGTGTAAGAGACTTATTCAAAACAGCAAAAGAAAATGCTCCTTGTATTATTTTCATTGATGAAATTGATGCAGTTGGTAGACAACGTGGAGCTGGTATGGGTGGAGGAAACGACGAACGTGAACAAACACTTAACCAATTATTAGTTGAAATGGATGGATTTAACGGTCAATCAGGAATCATTATGATTGCTGCTACAAATAGACCAGATGTATTAGATCCTGCTTTATTAAGACCAGGACGTTTCGATAGACAAGTAACAATATCTGCACCTGATGTTAAAGGTAGAGTTGCTGTATTAAAAGTTCATGCAAGAAATAAAAAATTAAACCCTTCTATCGAGTTTGAAGATATCGCACAAAGAATCCCAGGATTTAGTGGTGCAGACATTGAAAACTTATTAAATGAATCAGCACTTCTTGCTGCTAGAGATAATAGAAAAATTATTGAATTAACTGATATTGATGAAGCAGTTGATAGAGTAATGATGGGTCCTGCTAAAAAATCTAAGAAATTTACTGAAAAAGAACGTAAGATGATTGCACACCATGAAGCTGGTCATGCAGTTATTGGTTTAAAATTAGAAAATTCAAATGTTGTTCAAAAAGTTACAATCGTACCAAGAGGAAACGCTGGTGGATATGCATTAATGATGCCTGAGGAAGAAACTTTCCTAGAAACTAAAACTTCTTTATTAGATCGTATCACTGGATACTTAGGCGGACGTGTTGCTGAAGAATTAATCTTTGGTGAAGTTACTACTGGTGCACATAATGACTTCCAACAAGCTACTAAAATTGCAAGAGCAATGGTTACAGAATATGGTATGAGTTCATTAGGACCTGTACAGTATGAAGGAAACACTGGTTCTGTATTCTTAGGTAGAGATTATGGAAAAGAGAAAAACTTCTCAAATCAATTAGCACATGATATCGATTTAGAAGTAAGAAAAATTATTGATGAATGTTATGCTATCGCTAAAAAAACTTTAGAAGATAACAAACAACTTCTTCTTAATATTGCAGATTACTTATTAAAAATTGAAACTCTTACTAAACAAGATATTCTTGAAATTGATGCTACAGGAAAATTAAAATGGTATGCTGAAAAATTAGTAAAAGATCAAGAAGAAAAAGAACGCAAAGCACTAGAAGCAAAAGCTGCAAGTGAAAGAGCGATCGAAGATGCTAAAAGATTAGAACAAGAAGCATTAGACGCTAAAGCTGAAATTGAAGCACAAAAACTTGAAGATGAGAAAGAAGAATTTGTAAATGAATCTGCTCCTCGTCATTCAATTGAAGATGAAGAAAACGAATAATGAGATTAGATAAGTATTTAAAAGTATCTAGGATTATTAAAAGACGTACCATTGCTAAAGAAGTTTCTGAAAAAGAAAGAGTTTTAGTTAATGATAAAATTGTTAAGCCGAGTTATCAAGTAAAGATTAATGATATTATTACAATAGAGTTTGGTAATAAACAATTTAAATGTAAAGTTTTATCTTTAGATGAATACGCTAAAAAAGATACAGCAAAAGAAATGTTTGAAGTATTAGAATAAAAAAATGGTTCTCTTAATTGAGAACCATTTTTTTATTTATATTTAAATATTTGTTGTAACTAAAAGATTTTCTATACTTCTATTTCAGGAAGTGTTACTGATGTTTTTCCAATATTATATATTTTAGCATCTCTTAATTTTACAGTTGTTACTTCGCCAGATGTTGTTACTTTTTCTTCATTAACTTCAATAACTATAGATTCAATAGATATATTTATTGTATATGTTATAGTGCTTTCATAAAAGGTATTACTTGAATTAACCTGATACATCCATGTACCATTACTATCATAAAAATCATCTACTTCTATGTCACTAGGAATAACTTCTTTTAATAATGTAGAAGGAAGAAAATCGTTAAATCCATACACTAAAGAAAAAAGCCACTCACCTTTATCAAATGTATATTTTGCGTGTGACACACCATTAAAGTAATAATACAATTCCTCATCAAATCTAGTTTGATAATATTTATCACCTTCTGTTTTAATCGAATATTTATCCTTGATTGTTCCATTAGAATATTCTTTAAAATCAAAAGTAAAATTATCAATTGAATCGTTAGCAAATTCTTCATAGAACTCTTGTAGTGTGTAATGAACTTTTGATGATGATGCACAACCTGTTAAACCTATTAAAAATACTAATACTAAAATTATTTTTTTCATATTTATTTCCTTACTTATTATATTAACCTAATTATAAAATATACAGCAATCTAATTCAATAAAAAAA
The DNA here is from genome assembly GCA_044432865.1 of bacterium. Lineage (GTDB taxonomy): Bacteria > Bacillota_I > Bacilli_A > Acholeplasmatales > Anaeroplasmataceae > JAWXUE01. The sequence continues at coordinate 21,409 of JAWXUF010000009.1, forward strand.
TCTGAGAAATAATTAAATTATTTCTCAGATATAAATTATGCTAATAAAGCTGGAGTTGCATTAGCAGGTAATGTAACTACTGTTGTCCCAACATTAGAAACAGCTAATGACATATATTCACCCATACCTTCAATACTTACTGCCATTTTAACAGAACCATCAGCATTGAATGTAATAGTTGTAGTATAAGTTGTACCATCTTCCTCTTCTTCAACAACCCATTGATTATTTACATAATCAAATAATTCAACATCTAATTCAGAAAATTCTTTAAATGCATCTGTAAATTCTGTAACATCTAATGCATCAGTTGCATCAATTTCTTGAACATACCAAACATCTTCTAATTTATTATAAGCATAATATTTAGAATCTTTATATTCTTGAAAGTAAGTTTCTTCAAGTACTTCTGAAGTTGTTGGATCAGACATCATAATATCTGCTTGAATTTTATTTGAATCTGTTGCAACTGTCATATTTATCATTCCCATCATAGAAATATCTAAAGTTGAGTTTTCTACTAATTCAGTTGAACCCATTAATGCAAAGAAATCAGTTAATTCTTCTCTATTTGTTCCTTCATTTAAACAACCTGTTAATCCTGTTGCTGCAATTCCTACAGCGGCTAAAGCTAATAATTTTTTCATATTACTTCCTCTTTTCATTTTTTATACGACCATTATAACACATATTTAGAAAACATAAAACAATATTCGACAAAAATAGTTATACTAATATTTTTCGAAATGAACTTTGCTTTCATCAAATCTATCAACAAACTTATTAGCATCAGTATCCAATGGATATCCTACCGCTAATACACAATAAGGTTTAACACCTTCTGGCAAGTTAAATAAATTTGAAACAAAAGACATTCTATCTTCATGAGGAGCGCAACCTAACCATACAGCTCCTAAACCTTGATTAACTGCTTCCAATAAAATATTTTGTGAAACACATCCTAAATCTTGTTGCCACATAACTGGTGCTTTCATCTTAGATTCATTACCAAGTACAACAATAACAAAGTCGCATAGTTCTACTAACTTACCACCTTGTTTAAATTCAGATAATTTAACTCTAGTCTCTTTATCTTTTACAACAATAAATTCATGAGATTGTTGATTCATAGAACTTGGAGCTTGCATACCAGCTTTTAATAAATTCATTATTTTTTCTTGTTCTACTTCTTTATCACTAAATTTTCTAACACTTCGTCTTGTAAAAATATTATTCATAACATCATTCTCCTTTAATTATTAATATTATATATTATTTATAATTAAATAAAAAGAAAAACACTACTATAAAAGTAGTGTTTTGTAGTTTAATTAAGCAACTGTTGGTAATGTAACTGAAGCTTTTCCAAAAGCATAACATTTAATTATTAAGTCATCAGTAGTTACCGATACACCCTCATCTACATAAGTCGTTGAGAAAATAACTTCAAATGCACCATCTGTAAAAATCATAGTAATAGTTTCTGTATAATCACCATAATAAGGATCTGATACATCATTAGAATATAACCAATCACCATTTTCTTGTTTAACGAAATCAGTTGCAGTTATTTCTTCAAAGAAACTTTCTGACTCAGAATTTTCATAATCTACGCTTTCCGCTAACCAGTTACCAGATGCATCTTGAGTATAAGTAGTTTGTTTATCACCTTTAATTTCCATAAAATTAACTTCTGTACTTGAAACACCGGCATATGTTGTTGTAACTTCCGTTTTCGATTTTGAGTAATCAATTTCAGATGTAGAAACAATTTTTGCACCCCAAAAATCCATAGTCATATCCGTAAAACAATTAACTTCTTCTTTTTCAAAAAAATCCATCACTCCTTGAACTGTTGTTGGAGCTGATTCACTTGTATTAAGACATCCTGTTAAACTAAATGCTGCACCTACTGCGCAAGCTGTTGCTAAAAATCTTTTCATATTTTTATCCTCTTTCCATTGGGTTTGCCAATTTAGTTTATTTTAATGCATAATCTATTTTTTTCAACATTTTTTTACAAATATCGACAATATTTAATTTAAAATACACATTAAATAAACATTTTCTCAAATCTATTCAAAATTTGGTAGTGAGATTGTTACATTTCCAAATTGTGATAATTCAATTACAGTTCCTAGTACTGTCATTGATACAACTTCTTGATTAGTATCAATTAACATTATTATTCCTGTTTCTTGAATTTTTGTTAAATTTAATGAAAATATTCCAGCTAAGAAATTAAAATCATTAAATTCAAGATTAAGTGGATCCGACTCAACAAATACACTTACTGTTTTGTCCCATACATCATTGTTTTTTGTGTATGAAGTTTTAAAACCATCTTCTGTAATAGCGTAATATTCAATGTAAGAAGTTAATTCTCCATCATACATCGCAGTTATTACTGAATGTTCTACGTTATCAGAGTAATATTTAACTTCTTCATAAACAATGTTTGTATCGTTTAATGTCATTGAAGTAACACTAACTTCTTTATGATTAAATTCTGTTCCATTTACATATGGAATAATTTTTTCAAATGTTGCAATTTGAGAGTCTGCTGGGACACTCGTAAAACAACCTGTTAAACTAATCGTAGAACATACTGCACATGATAAAGCTATTAATTTCTTCATAAATATTCCTTCTTTCTTCTTAAGTAACTAATTGGCCAGATACATTACTTAATTGTTTTAATTTAAGAAAATAAAAAAAGACTTAAGTATAGTTAAAAATATAACTATTACTTAAGTCTTGAATATTACTTCACATCCGAACTTTCGTTGTACTGACGAATGTGAAACCACTGTAATGGAATTCTACTCCCTTAAATCAATATAAGTATACATCAAATTACAATATTTGTCAACACTTATGTATATATATTGCATTATAGTCTTAGATAGTTGGTAATACTACTGTAGTTGTACCTGTATTAGAGAATGAAATAGTCATATATTCATATGTCATAAATAAGAACGCTGTAGATAATGTTAACGTCGGATTATTATATTCATCAAATTCAACTTTACAAATATATGTGAAGCTTTGATCATCAACTGTTTCTTTAACTTCTAAATGCCAATATTCACCTGTGAAAATAAAATCTTCAGCAACTAAATAATCCATATTGAAAATCATTGAATCTTTTAATGTTGAACCATCAGTATCAAACTCTTCAAATGACCAAGCATCATCTTTATAATAATATTGAATACTTTTTCCATCTTTAAATTCTTCGTAATATGTTTCATCTTTTGAACTAGACTTAATATCTACCCTAGTTAAATTACCATCAATAGCCATTGTGTATGTAACTTCTTCACCAGCATCATCCATTATCATAGTCATTGTTGTATTTAAGGCATCATCTGTCATCCAAAAAACAAAATCATCTAATTGTTCTTGTTGTTCTGTTGTTGCTGGAACTGCAGTTGGAGTATAACTAAAACATCCTGTTAAACTAAACGCCGCTCCTAATGTACATATCGTTGCTAATAATCTTTTCATATTATAAATCTCCTATTCATATTTTATTATATTATAACATTTTTTTACAAAAAATAATATATACAAAACAGTAATAATATAATAATTGGTTACATATAATTAAATGGTGATAGAAATGGATAAAAGTATAATTACACTTTCTAATAAAGAACATTTAGTTATTTCAGGTGTAAATAAAATTATTGGGTTTGATGAAAATCATTTCAATGTAGATACAGTATTAGGTACATTACTTATCAAAGGAAGTGGACTTGAAATGAAGAATTTACATATTGAGAACAAATTATTAGAAATTAATGGTACAATTACAAGTTTGAATTATGATGAAATTAAAGTTAATAATACATTCTTAAAAAAGTTATTTAAATGACAGATCCATACTTAGACTTATATTTTTGTATTATTAACTTTATTTGTGGAATCTTCTTCTTTATTATTTATTATGGGATTATTTTAATTGAAAATAAAAAAAATAAATATATAATATATTTTTTAGATTTTTTCGCTGTGATAATTTCTGGTATTATATATCTAATAATATTAGATTCAAATAAGATACAATTTAATTTATATTTTATTTTCTTTATTGGTCTTGGATACTTTCTTGGATTTAAGTTATTTATGAAACAATTGAAAATATCATATCATATTACTAATACAATATTTTCATATTTATTTAATAAGATAAAAATCGTTTTAAGATGGCTTATTAGTATACCATTACTAAATGTTGTAATAAAATTCATAAAAGTAAGAATAATTAAATATAAGATAAAGAGAGTAATTAAAAAATTTAATAACAAGGTAGTAAATAAGAATGAATAAAGGTTCTAGTGATTATTTAAAATTACTAGGACTTTTTAATTTTATTTATGATATAATTAATTGTAATAAAATACTTTTCAACATCTAATATGTTAATAAAAATATATTAGTTAAGTTAAATAACGTTGTAACTAAAACATTTATTAAGGAGGTAATTATGTTTAATAGAATTTATTTAGAAATAACTAACGCTTGTAATATGTCTTGTAGCTTTTGTATTAAAAACACAAGAAAGACTCAAGTTATGAATATCGATAATTTCAAAACTATTATCAACAAAATAAAAGATCATACAAGTAATATTTACCTTCATGTATTAGGTGAACCAACAAGTCATCCTAATATAATAGAGTTTTTAGATATCTTAAAACAAAATAATTTATCAGCTAATATAACTACTAATGGTACATTATTAAATGATAAACTTATCACTTCTTCTTTAAGAAAGATTAGCATATCACTTCATAGTATCGAGAAAGGTTCTATAAACGATAATAAAGAATATATTGATAAAATATATGACTTCGTATCAAAAGCATCTTCAAAGGGAATTATATGCGAATTAAGACTATGGAACATAAATGCCTTTGATAACTATAACAAACAAATTGTACAACCATTATTAGATAAATTAAACATTGATACTTCCTTGATTGAAAAAGGATATAAAATTAAAGAAAATTTGTACATTGGATTAGCACAAAGATTTCAGTGGCCAGATTTAAATAATGATTTAACTAACAAAGATGTATATTGTCATGGTTTAAAAAGACAACTTTCTATTTTAGTAGATGGTACGGTTGTACCGTGTTGTTTAGATAGTAAAGGTGTAATGAATTTAGGTAATATAAATAATTCTTCTTTGCAAGAAATTTTAGATACAAATAGATGTAAAGAAATTATAAATGGATTTAATAATCGAAAGCCATCTGAAGAGTTATGTAAAAGATGTAGTTACGCTACTAGGTTTTAATAGAAAAATTAATTATTTTATGATATAATATATAAGAATATTTAGGAGGAAATGAATATGGAAAAAATACAATTATCAGAACAAGAAATTATTAGAAGAGAAAAATTAGAGTTTTTAAAAGAAAAGAACATTGCACCTTTCGGACAAAGATTCGATAGAGATACTAATTCTGCTGAATTTACAGCTAACTTTGAATCATTTACAAAAGATGAATTAGCTGAAAAAAATTCTACTGTTAAAGTTGCTGGAAGAATCATGACTAAACGTGGTCAAGGTAAAGCTGGATTTATGACTATTCAAGATAGAGATGGATTTATACAAGTTTATGTAAGAAAAGATTCTATCGGTGATGAAGCATTCGAAGTATTTGAAAAAGGTGATATCGGAGATATCGTAGGTATTGAAGGTGTTGCTTTTAAAACAAACACTGATCAATTAAGTGTTAAAGCTGTAGTTTATACGCATTTAACTAAAGCATTAAGACCACTTCCTGATAAACATGCTGGATTACAAGATGTTGAGGAAGCAAGACGTCGTAGATATGTAGATTTATTAGTTAATGATGATTCAAAAAGAATTGCATTAACAAGACCTAAAATTATTAGAGCTATTCAAAACTTTTTTGATAGCAAAGGATTCTTAGAAGTTGAAACACCAGTATTACACCCTATTTTAGGTGGTGCTGCTGCTAGACCATTCGTTACACATCATAATACACTTGATATGCCATTCTACTTAAGAATTGCAACAGAGTTACCATTAAAAAGATTAATTGTTGGTGGTATGGAAGCTGTTTATGAAATTGGTAGATTATTTAGAAATGAAGGTATGAGTCATAAACATAACCCTGAGTTCACTACTATTGAAGCTTATTTAGCTTATTCAGATATGTCAGGAATGATGGATTTAGTTGAAGAATGTATTTCTTCTTTATGTATGACAATTAATAATACTTATGAAATTACATTCAATGAAAAATCATATAATTTAGCACCAGGATTCAAAAGATGGCATATGGTTGATGCTGTTAAAGAAGTTACAGGTGTTGATTTCTGGCAAGAAATGAGTTTCAAAGATGCTGCTGCTTTAGCTAAAAAACATCACGTTGAAGTTCCTAAACATTATACAGGTGTTGGACATATAGTAAATGCATTCTTCGAAAAATTTGTTGAAGAAAAATTAGAACAACCAACTTTCGTTTATGGACATCCAGTAGAGATTTCTCCACTTGCTAAAATGAACGATAAAGATCCAAGATATACAGATCGTTTCGAATTATTTATTGGTACAACAGAATATGCAAATGCATTCTCTGAATTAAATGATCCAATCGATCAATTACAAAGATTCGAAGAACAAATTAAAGAAAAAGATTTAGGTAATGATGAAGCAACTGAAATCGATATGGATTTCGTTGAAGCATTACAATATGGTATGCCTCCTTGTGGTGGTTTAGGTATTGGTATTGATAGATTAATCATGTTATTAACTGGTACTACTAACATTAGAGATATTATATTATTCCCACATATGAAAAATAAATAGGCAGGTATCTTATGAACTTTTATGATGATTACTTAGCATTTAAAGAAGATAAATATGAATTAATTGAATACTTAATTTCAAATAACTCAAATATTATAATAAGATTTAAACATGTTTTAGCTGTAATAGATTTTATCTATGAAAGACATTGTTCAAATGTTAGACTAACTAAAGACGAAGAAGATATATTCCAAATCGGATTTAACTATATCTTCGATCGTTTCAACTTAATAGAATTAATGTTAAATAAAATTTTCAATGATGATAAAGAACAACTTGAAGAGTTTTCGCGTACTATAAATCTTATTTTATATGTTAATGATTTTAAAGATGAAATTACTAATCTAGATGAAAATAATAAAAAAGATCTAGACGAATTTTCGCAGTACGAAGAGACAATTTTGGAATTACTTGAAAATAAAGAACATGCTACTGATGTAGAATTTGGTTTATTAAATGATATATCTATGAGAATATTTGATGAACTTGGTGAAGAGTATTATGGGATAAACGAGATATTCTATGATATAGCATTAGAGTATGGAATTATAGATGAAGATGATGTTGAAGAATTGGATGTACTACTATGATTAGATTAGCAAGAATTGAAGACTTAAAAAATATAATGGTTGTTATTGAAGATGCAAGACAACAATTAAAAGAAAATAATTCACTACAATGGAATGATGGTACAGGATATCCAGAAGCTACTGATATTTTAAATGACCTTGTTGCGAATAAACTATTTGTATATGAAGATACTAAAATAAAAGGTTGTATCGTAATGATCAAAGGCGATGAAGATTATGATAGATACGACATTTGGGATAAATGTGAATACTACGCATTACATAGAATTGCTGTACTTAAGGAATCAGCTAAAGAAGGTATTGCTACTTCTTTAATTAAGCATTGCATTACTGAAGCAAAGGAATTACCTGTTAGAGGCGATACTCATGAATCAAATACAGCAATGATTAAAACATTTGAAAAAGTAGGATTTACTTATAAAGGCTTAATTGAATTAAGTTTCTCAAGTGGATTCAATGAAAGAAATGCATATGAATATAAAAAGGAAGACAATTATTAAGTCTTCCTTTTTTCTATATACTATTCCAAAAATGATTATCTAAAAATGTATTTACTTCTTCTATCCCAACTGCATAACCGCAATAAAATGAACCATCTTTCGTTATACCAGCATAATTTATTCCTATCAATTCTAAATCAGTATTATATAGACCTCCACCCGATGATCCATTTGATATCTCAGCATTATGTAATAATACATCAAATGTAACATTAGAGGCAAGTATATTAGGATTATTGTAAGTTGGAGCACTTTTATAGCCATAACTATAACCAAGAGTTACAACGTTAAAATTATAGTTTGGATTACCAATTGCAATTACGTATTCCTTATCATAATCACTATTTTCAGCAAATTCTACAACTTCTAATTCAATATTACCTTTTATAAATTTCCCTACTGATAAATCATAATCTGGGTCCATATGGATCACTTCAATATCATAATAGTAATTTGAATCATAATCCATAATAGAATATGTAACATCACTGTATCCACTAACTAGGTAAGTAACATGATTACATGATAGGAAATAATAATACTCTTCATCTTCGTGAAATATTACACCACTTCCAGTGTTGTTATAAAAAAGTGCACCATCTCTACTTGTAGATGTTATAAAAATATTACTTGCTACTGTTTCACTGATTGCTTGCTCTAATATATCATCAATATTAATTTTTCCACAGCTAGATAATATACAAATAAAAATAATTGTAATAAAACTAAACACTTTTTTCACATTAACACCCCACTATCATATTCAACATATTATATCATTTAATAATGTTTAATAAAAGCGTTAGTAATAAAAAATAAAAGGCTTATCATTAGATAGCCTTTTATGGATTAATACAGTGATTTTTGCTGCTTCTTTTTATTGATTATCGTGACTATTGCTGTTATACCTAAAATAAGAACTACAACTGCATGGTATATTAATAATGATTTATACACGTTACCAATTGTATTAAAAGTATACAACTCTTTTATTTCATTACTAGAATAACCTTTAGAAAAATTATCTGTTGAGATTTTATCATCTAAATCATAATTAATATCATATGAAAAAATATTAACTCCATCTTGATTGTTAAACGAGATATTTGTAATATTATCACCAATCTCTTCATTTAAAATATCATATGATATTGTTACCATATAAATAGGAGTTGCAAAATAATATCCAGAGTATAATTCATGCGAGTACGCTTTATCTTCATTTGAAATAACTAAATTGTGGTATCCATAATCATCTTCACTCTCTAATAAACTAGATTTAATATTTCTAATTATAAATGTATAGCCAAGAGAATTAGAATTTAGTGATTCGTACATGAATAAATAATTATTTGTAGATGTATAAATAAGATTATATTCCTCATTGAATTTAACAAAGAAGTCGTTATTATCAAGTTTAATTGCATCACTAATTAGTTGCTCTTGGTGATTTGTATACTCTTCAGTATAACTAACATAGTAAACGTAAAGTAAACAAATTGAATATGCTATAAATAAAATAATTTTTTTCATTATTCCACACCTTTCAATTGTTTAATTTCATCAACATAAAATAATGTATTTCCATTGTTAATAACAAATTCCATACTTTTAGAATAATCTTTATTAGATGATTTATTTATTTTAGTTAAGTAATAATTATACATTACCTTCTCACACTTAGTTTTAGAAGTTAATAATTGATCATTAAAATATTTTTCAACTTTATAAAATTCATTATTTGTAAAAGCATTATACATATCCTGCGAATTTAAATAATCATTAATTAAATTATTTTTATTTGGATAAGTAATTTTCATTTTTTTGAAATATTCTTGGTAAAAACTAACAGTCTTACTATCATGTTTCATAATTGCACTCATAATAAAGTTATGATACCATAAAAGTTTTGCCTCTATTTTGACATCCAATTTGTAAACTTCATCAGAGTAGAACAACTCTACAGCTTCTTCATTTCTTCCCGCTCTAAAATAACATGCAGTTAAAAAAGTTTTTAAAAACAATATGTGTTTTGGTGTTGATACATTACCTAGATAATCAATTGTTAATTCAATTGCTTTTTGAGGGTCACAATCGTTATATAAAATATTTTGTAATTTTGTTGTTCTTTTTATTGAAACTGTACAAAAGAATGTAATTGAACCTATTATTAATAGAGAAAATAAACTTAGTGTATACATAAGTATAAGTCCATAATACATATAGTTTCTGAATATTGAAGTAATTATAATATGTGCAAACACAATAACTGCAATTATTATAGAACAAACAAATAATACTTTTTTCATTAGATCTTTATAAAATATCATAACTATTATTCCTTTCTAGGTAAAGAAAAACCGAAGGTTATCAATATTGATAACTCTTCGATTTTAAAAATATTAAACGTATAGAATTAAAGAAGTTTTAGCATCAGCGAATGCTTTATCTAATGTAGCAGGTGTATTACCTAAAAGTGAATCTAAAATAGCACCTACTGCATTTCTCGTTTCATTTGAACCGATGAATGCTGGAGTACCTGCATAATAACTTCTTTGATTTAATCCAGCTTGACAAGCAGCAGCTTGAACAGTACCTTCATTTGCTAACCAATTTGTAAAAGTATAATCTGTTTGAGCAGAATATCTTACAGGCATGTAACCTGTATCTTGTGCAATAGAAATTTGGTTTTCTTTTTCTAATAAATGTTGCATGAATAACCAAGTAGCTAAGTTTTCTTGCTCATCAGCATGTACTAACATTGCCATTGATGGTCCTTGTAAAATTGAATAATTTGTAGAACCTGCAGTAGCCATTTGTGGTGTACCTGTAACATATAAATCAAATGATCTATTATCATAGTAATTACCTGCACTTGAAGAACCTAAATTCATCCAAATAGATGGAGTTGAATCAACTAAACCAGATGTAGCAGAATCCCATTTTTGATCCATTAATTGACCTGAACCGTATGCTCCACTTGTAGCTCTAATGTTTACTAAATCGCTGTTATCTACAATATATTTTTGGAATAATGTTTTAGCATCATCCATTGAATCATCAATAAAGTTAATTACACCTTCACCATCTTTAAATGTTGTATAATCAACATTACCTTGGTTTAATAATGCAATTGCCCAGTTAGCAGTTGTATCATGGTGCCATTGGTATACTGTACTTCCAGCTTCTTTTAAAGCAGCAGAAATTTCATATACACCTTCCCAAGTGTTTAATTTTGATTTGATAGTAGTATCAGACCAACCTTTAGTTGTACCAGTACCTAAATATTCTCTTAACATTGTCATATTTACATATGCTGCTTCTGAAGATTTAGCTAATGATAATGAATAAATTGTACCTTCATCATCATAAACTTGGTTATCTGACCAGAAACCAGCATTTTTAAAATCGTTGATGTCAGTTGTTGAGAAACCATATTTTTCATGATTGATAAAACCAGTTAAATCTGCAACTGCATTTACTTGCATATATTCAACGAAGTTGTTTGAATAACCTAAAGTTAAGTTTGGATATTTTCTAGCAGCAATACCTGCCTCAACAGCTGTTGATAAACCACCATAACTTTCTTTTGTTGTTGGAGTAACTGTAATATTTGGATATTCTTCTACAAATGAATCAATGTAATCTTGATATGGATCTGATCCATCTTCATTTAATGTTGATTGATGCCAAAAATCAATCGAAATTTTTTGTTCTGTATCTAATTCATCTGCTACTACTAATTCTGGAATTGGTCCAGTACATGCTGATAATGCTGAAACTGCTGTAATCGTTAATGCTAAAGCTAATAATTTTTTCATTGTTTATTTTCTCCTCTTTTTTTTTATATATAAACTAAGTCATTGCTTAGGATATACCGTCGATTAACCCTTGATACCGCTTCTTGAAACACTTTGCATGATATATTTTCTTAAGAAAATATATACTAATAATAATGGAGCTGTGATAATTAATGCTGCAGCCATCTGTAAGTTATACGAAGTACGCGTTTCTGTTCCAATTTGTCCTGAGAACGCTGTTCTCAACCAGTTAGATATTAAACGCTTATCTGCTGTCGTGTTAACTAAACTAGGCCATACATAAGAATTCCATGCACCCATAAGATTTAGAATTGAGATAGTGATTATCGTTGATTTTGCTAACGGAATCATTACTCTTCTAAGATATTTAAAATCTGAAGTACCATCAACTTTTGCTGCATAGTACAATTCATTAGGAATTTGTTTAAAATTTTGTCTTAATAAGAATATATAGAACACACTAACCATAAATGGAATGATTAATGCAAGTAGTGTATCTTGTAATTGAAATACATTCGCTACAGTAATAAAGTTTGTAATTACTAACATTTCTCCAGGAATCATCATTGTTGCTAATAATACACCGAATATTGCGTTTTTACCTTTAAACTCTAATCTAGCAAATGCAAATGCTGATAATATAGTAATAATAACTGTACCAATTGTACCAGCTACACCTACTATAACAGTATTTGTAAGTTGTGCTGTAAAACTACCTACGTTCATTGCATCAACGAAGTTACTCCACATCCAGTTATTAGGAACGAATGTTTGAACTGCTTGATCAATTTCATCTAATGATTTTAAAGCGGTATTAATCATCCAATAGAATGGAAACAGAACCACAATTGCCATAATTGCTAAGAATGTATAAATAATTACTTTAGAAATAATATTTACTTTCTTTTTTCTATTCTCTTCTTGTTCGATCATACTTGAAAGATTAGAATAATTAACTTGATTATTTAAGAAATCTACATTTCTAGTAGAAGTTAATGAAGTTGTATTTGTCATGTCGCCCCTCCTAGTAATGTACTTTCTTGTTACTTATATACATATTTATTGCGGTGAATATTAAAATAATGATTAATAATACTACAGCTCCTGCAGCTGCTAGAGATACAGAACTTGGTTTCAATTGACTGTAAATGAATGATACTACAGTCGCAAACTTTCCGCTTCCTGCTTCCTCACCAAATATTGCTATTACAGATGTATATTCCTTAAACGCTCCAATTAATGAAGTTATTAAGATATACGATAACACAGGTGATAATAAAGGAATTGTAATTCTAAAGAATGTTTTAGATTTACTTGCATTATCAATTTGTGCTGCTTGATAATATTGTTTATCAATACCTTGTAAACCACTTAAAATAATTAATATTTTAAATGCAAGTCCATTCCAAGTAATATATAGTAATAAAACTAACATACCATGGAAATATGAACCTGTAATAAAATCAATAGGTGCCATTTGGAATACATTAACAAGTACTGAGTTTATTAGTCCATATGAATATACTCCATTTGAAGAAGATAAACTAAATAGTACAGAGAATACCATCCCTACTGCCATAGCATTTGTAATGTATGGAATAAAGAAAATAGTTTGAAACACTTTTTTAAGTGGTTTGATAGCATTTAATCCTAATGCAATTAGCAATGCAATTGCTGTTGATAAAGGAACTGTTACAAACACTATAATAAAAGTAGTTTTAATTGATTCTATAAATGTTGGAAATTTTGAATAATTTAAAATAATTGCAAAATTATTCAAAGAGAATGATCCATAATTAAATGGATTTTGGTAGTTATACCCTGTTTGAAATGATACAAATATTGTATTGATTAATGGATAGATTGTAAATATAGCCAGTAATATTAATGCTGGCGATAAATATAACCATCCTTTAAACCCTTTATTTTTTTCTAACATTATTTCAGCCTCATTCCTGTTTCTTTATTAAATGCATAAACTTTATTAGGTTTGATTTTGAATTTTACGCTTCCTTCTTCTTTAACAACTGTATCAGCATCAACAACAACTTTAAAAGTTGAGTTTTCTGAATCTAAGTGTCTACATACAATTGATAAATCTCTACCAATTTTTTCTAAGAAGATTACATCAGCGATCATATCTGGTTCTTTTGTTGTTACTTCAAATGCTTCAGGTCTAATACCAACTTCAACATCTTGATCAGGAGCATTACATGTTCCTACTTCATATGTCCCAACAATAATTTTTTTATCTTTAATTCTTCCATTAAAGAAACTGATTGGTGGAGTTCCTAAGAATTGAGCAACGAATTTATTTGTTGGATCTTCATATACATCTTGTGGAGGACCCATTTGTTGTAATACACCATCTTTCATAACAACGATTTCATCAGAAATACTCATAGCTTCTTCTTGGTCATGTGTTACGAAAATAGTAGTTACACCAGTTTCTCTTTGAATTCTTTTAATTTCTTCACGAGTTTGAATTCTTAAACGAGCATCAAGATTTGATAAAGGCTCATCTAATAATAATACTCTTGGTCTTTTAACTAACGCACGCGCAATTGCAACACGTTGTTGTTGACCTCCTGACATTTGTGCAGGTTTACGATCTAATAATTGATCAATTTGAACTAATGACGCAGCCCATAAAGTTGCTTCTTCACGTTCTTCTTTTGTTAATTTTCTAATTTTCATTACAGGTTTAGAAACAACTTTAGTTTCATATTCAGTAACTTGATTTTCTTTTGCAGCAACTGCTTCAGCATATGCTTTTTCTTCTGCATCAATTTTATCAAGTTTAGCTTGTAATGCTTTATTTTTATTTTGTGCTGATTTTTTATCTTCTTCAGACATTTCATCAGTAATTTCAATCATTGTACTTGCTGGGCGTTTTGTTACTTTTGGAAGTGGTTTGTCTTCAACTTCAATAGCAACTTGCTCTTCAACTTCAATAAATTTTAAAGTTCCATCTTCATTAACTTCTTGTTCTTGAATTTTTAAATTCTCTAAAGGGAACATAATATTTTGTCTAACTGTCATATGCGGATATAAAGCATAATTTTGGAATACTAATCCAATACCTCTTTTTTCTGCAGCTAAGTTAGTTACATTGTCTTCACCAAAATGTATATCACCACCAGTTACATCATGTAACCCAGCAATCATATATAATGTAGTAGATTTACCACATCCGGAAGGTCCTAATAATCCAATTAATTTTCCTGACGGAATAGTGATACTTAAATCATCTACCGCTCTTACCTCTCTAGTTTCTTTTTTGTGTACTTGCGTAAACACTTTTGTCAAACCAGTTAACTTTACATCCATTGGAAAAGTCCTCCTAAATATTTATATAATTTAATTTTTATTACAATAATATTGTAACAATATTTTTATTATATTTCAACAATTATTATTAATAATATACAAGAAATTATACATTATTTTTAATTGCTCAAAATCTACATATATGTTTGATTTCAATGTCATTGTAACAAATATTTTTTTAATTGTATAGTGAAATTTAGATGAAAAAAGTCGATAACATTATGAAAACGTTATCGACATTTTTTTTATTTTTTTAGTGGTAATATTAATTATATAACACAAGTTTTTATAAAGCAATAAAAACTTTAAAAATAATTTTTTAGCCTTGAATGAAAAACTAAATTCCGTTTTTTAAAAATTAATTATAGTTGTGCAATACTAACTTCCGTTATGTTAAAATAATAATATGTTCTATTATTTATTAGGCTTGTTAGGAGGAAGCTA
>JAWXUF010000010.1:0-35808 GCA_044432865.1 bacterium
TTGGTTAAATATAATAGAAAATATGAATACTGATAATACATATAAAATTGTATGGGGTAAATCAATTTTAGAATGTATTAATCATAAAAATTATGAAGAAACAGATAGAATTAAAATATCCTTAAGTGATATAGCACATAATATTATTAAATATTACTGGAATCAAATATTTTTCTTTGATTTAAAGCAATCACCTTACGTAGATAAAGAACCTACTGTTTGTACAGAGATTAAAAAGCTTATTGATAAGTATAAAGAGTTAGAAAATACTCAATTACCTATTTGGTATGATAAGGGTATTAATTTATTAAAAGAAAAAAATATAGATTTCTTTAATGATGTTCATTTAAAAATAACTAAAACTTTAAGATTAGATGTAGCTTATAGATTTAAAAATGTTCCTAATAATACATTAGAAATTTATGAATATACAAAAAACGATTATTATATTTATTTTGATAAAGAAAGTATTATTCTTTTAAATGAATATAATATTATATTAGCTGAATTATTAAATTTCAAATGGTCACTATTATTAGAACAATATAATAATCAACCTAAAATATCTTCAAAAGTAAAAGGGAGTAGTAGTGTTGAATTAAAAAGAAAAAGTCTTAAAAGATATAAAGATATTTTACTTGCTCAGTTTAACAATGGACAAGTATTAGACTTTTACACTAATGAACCAATTGATATAAATGATGTATCTATAGATCATGTAATACCGTGGTCATTTATGTATAGTGATGATATATGGAATTTGGTTGTTACATCAAAGAGTAATAATTCTAAAAAATCGAATAAAATTCCATCTAAAGATATAATAGGTAAATTAAATATAAGAAATAAATATTTAATAGAGATTGTTGATGATAACTTAAAGAAGGAATTAGAATATGCAATTGATAATGATTTAGTTGATAAGTATTATTATGATTGTAGGGTTTGATAAACGGCTTATTAACAACATTTATTAAATATAATTGTGTTCATAGTAATAGTATATGTTAATTGAACAATTACTTGAAATGATATATTATGAAATAAAATTAATGTTATGAAATATTTATATAGAAAAATACATTTTATTGAAAATGAAATAAAGTTCAACGTTATTTTATATATCGTTGAACTTTATTTGTTTTATAATGGAAATAATGTATAAATGTGGTGTCATAGTAGTAAAAAGTAAGAGAGGTTTTAATTTGAATGAGTTAATTTCTTTAAATCAATTATTTAATAAAAAAATATTTAGAATTCCGGATTACCAACGTGGATACTCATGGTCTGAACAACAACTAACTGATTTTTGGGATGATATTATTAGTTTATCAGAAGATAGAAGTCATTATACTAGTATGATTTCTTTAAAAAAATTTAAAAAAGTGACATAAATAAATTAGAAAATAGCGACGAGTGGTTAATAAATGAAGGGTATGATTATTGTCATACCATTGATGGTCAATAACGCTTAACTACATTCATAATATTTATTTCATCACTAATTAAATATTGTAATAAAAAAGGGATTAACAAAATTAACAATATTGATTTAGAAGATATTAAATATAAATATATTTTTAAAAATAAAAATAATATTTTAAAAGGATGTTTATTTGGTTATGAAGTAGACAATCCAAGTTTTTAATTTTTAAGGGATAGAATTTTAGAACAAAATCCTGTTAACTTATTTATATTAGTACATTCTAATATAGCAACAACGTTAAATTTATATGTACATCCAAATAGTGATCAAAAGAAGAACTGTATTGAAAAGATGTGTAAATCATTGAGATAGGTGGTAAGAAAATGATGAATATTCTTCTAATTATGATGTTAATAAGAATTATTATTAAACACTCCTTACAACAAACAACATACTTATATAATTACTTTATTTAAACTTGCTCGTTAAATTACATATATGTAATAAATACATTTGACAATATTACATATATGTAATAAAATGTATTTGAGGTGATAAAAGTTGTTACATAAGTTTGAAAAGTTAAAAAATATATACTATGTGGAAAGTTTTATTGATAATTTTAATAATGTAACTTCAGAGAAATTAGGAGTACCACCGGACGGAAGATATGAGAAATGGTTGAGAAGATCATTGTTTACACTTGATAATTTAGCGGTGAAAGCAAATGGACTACAAACTTTTGAAAAGTTAAAAAACTGTGAATTTTATTCAATGAGGTATCCTAAATCTAAAATAAACCCTCGAATCATCTATTATATTATCGGAAATGCTATCATATTATTATATGTTTTTAAGGAAAAGTCTTCAGCAGATTATGATAGAGCAATAGAAAAATGTAAAAATATTTTAAAAAAGATGAATACTTAAGTAGTTTTTGAATAAAATAAATATAAAAGGGGAAGAATTTACATGAGTATAGAAGATAAAATTAAAAATGCTAAAAGTTCTAACTGGTTATTTGAAAATGTTTCACAAGAAGAAATTGATTATGAAAGAAAATCTGCTAAAATTGTTACTTTCTTATATGAAAAAAGAAGTGAATTGAAAATGAATCAAAAAGAGTTTGCAAAACACATGGGTGTTACTCAGGCTTTAATATCGAGATGGGAAAATGGTGATGTTAATTTCTCTCTTGATAAATTAACTGAAATATTAAATAAATTAAACTGTACATTTGAAATAAAAATTGTAGCTAATGAAAACAAGTACCATGAGGAAAGTTTTTCTTGTTCTTTGGATATAAAAAAAGAGGTAAATAAAATTGGACAAGTATTTGCTAAAGGAGAATTAGTTTATGGATATTAATAATTCATTATCTAAATTTACATATTTAGGTAATTCCATTAAAAAATTAAATATTAAAAATGAAATCGTTAATGTTATAGGAGAAGTTTCGCCATCATTCGATTTAGATTTTAATATAATTGAAGTTTCAAAAAAAGAATCAAATTTATATGGTATTATTTTAATGGACTTAAAAGTTGAAATTAATGTTAATGACAATATTTCAAAATTTGAATTTCAATTTGAAGGTGCATTTACAGGTGTTGAAATATCGGAGAATGAATTTAATGAAATTTTAATGTTTAATGGTGCTGCATGTTTATATTCGATTGCCCGAAGTAAAGTGGAAAATATATCATCATTAACATTTAATAATTATACAATTAAATTACCTATGATAAATATGAATCAATTTATTAAAAACAAATTAGAAAATTAAGCAATAATCCTCTATTAATTTAGAGGATTATTGCTTTTATATTAAACACAATTATATTATAATAAAACTTGAGGTGATAGCATGCCATTAATAACAGTAAGAGAAAATATATTAAAAATGAAAGTTGATGCAATAGTCAACCCAACAAATCCATCTCTTTTGACAACAGGTGGAATAGATAAACAAGTACAAGATATTGAAAAAGAATATTTTACTAATCAAGCAAAAGATTATAAAAAATTAAAAGTAACAGATGTTGTTAAATTTAATGCTTATAATTTAGAATGTGATTACATTTTCAATGTTATAGGACCAGTATATTTAGATGGTACTTATAATGAAGAAGGATTATTAAGACAATGTTATAAAAATATATTAAATAAATCATTAGAAGAAGAATTAGATAGTATTGCTATTCCTATACTGTCTAGTGGTGCTTATGGATTTCCTAAAGATATAGCAATACGAATAAGTAAAGAAGAAATAGAATCTTTCTTACTAGATAATGATATAACTGTATATATTGTTGTGTATGATATTGAATCATATAAAACATCTTTAAAATATTATAATCAAATTGAAAATTATTTAAATAATGATTTAATTTTAACTATGTATAAAGAAGAAATGGTTTTTGAGAATATGGAAGACTGTTCTTTATCAGATATTCTATCAGTTAAACAACCTACTTTTACTTCAACACTATTTAAATTTATTGATTCTAAAAATTTAGATGATGTATTTGTCTACAAAAGAGCAAACGTAGATAGAAAATTATTTTCTAAAATAAAAAGTAACATTGATTATAAACCTAGTAAACAAACTGCTTTAGCTTTTTGTATAGCTTTAGGACTTGATTTAGATGAAACCGAAGAATTAATAGGGTGTGCTGGATTTACTCTATCAGATTCTTTAACTCATGATAAAATAGTTAAATTTTTTATTGAAGAAGAAATATATGATATAAATGAATTAAATAATACTTTGTTTTCCTATGGTGAAAATATATTAAAATAAATGTCGCTTTTGAAGCGACCTTTTTTCTTTTGTATTTATATATAATATATTTATAAAGGAGAATTTAAAAATGAAAAATTTAGTTGAAATAACATTTATAATTGATAAGAGTGGATCTATGTGCGATCTAGTTGATGAAACAATCATCGGATTTAATACGATGATCAAAGAACAAAAGAAATTAGAAGGAGAAGTAGTAGTTAATACTGTACTATTTAATCATAGTTTAGAATTATTACATAAAAATGAAAAATTAAGTAATGTTAAACCTATAACAAAAGAAGACTATAAAACAAATGGATATACTGCATTACTTGATGCTATTGGTGTTTCTATTAATAAAATATTAATGAAGCATTTAAGTGTTTCAAAAGAAGATAGACCAAATAAAACATTATTTATAATTACTACTGATGGTGAAGAAAATAGTAGTAAAAGATTTAATTACAATTCTATTTCTAATTTAATAGCAGAAGTTAAGAAAACTTATGGATATGAATTTATTTTCTCTGGTGCTAATATAGATACAAAAAAAGAAGCAGAGAAATTAAATATTGATGAATACTTTTCTTATGAAGCAAGTGATATTGGAATTTTTAATAATTATGAAGAAATGTGTATGTGTATTGAAGAAAAAAGAGTTAGAAGATGATAACTGTTTTAGGTTATGCATTAGCTGTATGGGTTATATATGCATTACTTGCTGTAATAATTAAGCATAAATATAGTTTAATCATTACAAGTATTTTAAGTATGTTTACTGTTATTTACAATATTATTTCTAATAAATATGAATTTTATACAGTATTTGTTATAGGTGGTATTTTGCTATTGATTTTGTTTTGGGATAAATTAAAGGTTAATTATAAAAAAGAGGTAAATGATAAATAACCACTTAATAATAACATTTATCAAGATGTAGTTTGTAAAAAATGTATTAACTAAACATTAAAATTACAATTAAACATTTACTTTGTTGAAATGTAAAAACAATGTATAGTAATAATATGGAATTATTTATTAATTTTTAATTACATTTGCTTTTTCCTAACAACACTTCTTTTATATAAGAGTGGATATTTAATTGGTAAATATATAAGCTTAGAAAGTAATATAGAACAAACAAAAGAATCATATTATAATACATTACATATAAGTGGAATAAACTGGCATGAGAATAATAATGATCCTATATCTTTTATTAAATACTTATTAAGAATCATTTTATGTACTTATAAAGAATTTGAAGATAAAGTAAATTATAATAAACCTAATAGTAATACATATGAACAAGTAGAAAAAGTAGTTAATAATATAATAGGTAAATTTACTAAAAATGATATATTAGAAAATGTAGCAAATGCTAAGAAATCTTCTGTAGAGAATGCTATTAAGAAAATGGTTGATAATGATTTAGTTATTAAACATGGAAGTGGTAAAAATACATTTTATTCTAGAAAATAATATAAAGTTCTAAGTTATTTGATATAACTTAGAACTTTATTTGTTTTATAATGAAAATATTGTATAAATATGGTATTATAGTTATAAAAGTAAGTGAGGTTTTAATATGAATGAAAATAAAGGTGTAATATATGTTTTAACAAATCCATCATTTCCAGAGTATGTAAAAATTGGATATGCTGAAAATATTGATAATAGATTAAAAAGTTTAAATAGAAGCGAATGTATTCCATTTGCCTTTAGAGTATATGCTACTTATGAAGTTAATACAAAATTATCTGATTTAAAAGTACATACTATGATAGATTTAATGAATCCTTCATTAAGAACTATTGATAATATAGATGGTAAAAAAAGAGTTAGAGAATTTTACGCTATTACTGCTCAAGATGCTTATGAAATGTTGAAAGCTATGGCTGAAATACATGGAACAACAGATAATTTAAAACTTATCGACCCAACAGTTTCTGAAATTACTGAAGAAGAAACAGCAACTGAAGAGAGAGTTAAAAGAAAATCAATTAGAAAGCCTTATTTAAATCATTTAATTGATTGGGGTATAGTTAAAATAGGTGAAGAACTATATTTTAAAAAATCTCCTAAATTAACTGCAACTCTTTTAACAGATAAATCTGTTAATTTTAATGGAGAAGAAATGACTTATATGAATTGGGGTAGAGAAGTAACAAGTATGAAGTCATTTAGTTTTTATGATCAAGCTTGTAGATGTGGTTGTACTAAGACTTTAGGTGAAGAACGTCATGATTATATGATTGACAATAATATTCCTATAGATGAAGATTTTAATGGATAATTTAATTAAAAAAGTTCAAAGTAAGTTAATTCTTACTTTGAACTTTTTTAACTTTAAAATACGTCCATTGTCATATTTTGTCGAATTTTGTCGGTTGATTTTTCTTAGTTAAAATAATTCAAAATGCTATAATTAAATTAATATTTATAAAAAATTTGTCGAAATTTATTTTAGTTTTTATATAATGAAGCATCTTTCTCAAATTAATATTAATTCAAAGGAGTATGAATATGAAGTCTAAATCTGAATTAGAATTTGAAAAAGAAGTAATAAATTATTTAACTAAAATAGGTGGTACGAAACAATGGGAGTATTTACATAAAATAAAAACAACAGAAGGACTTTGGAATAATTTTAAATCAATAATAGAACAAAATAATTTCGCTAAATTAGACAAGCCATTAAGTGAGAATGAATTTAATCAAGTAAAAAAAATAATATCCAATTTAAATTCACCATACAAAGCTGGACAATTTCTATATGGTGTTAATGGAGTTTCTGAAATAGAAATTGATTTAGATAATGGTAAACATATCTTTTTAAATATATTTGATCAAGCAAAAGTTGGTGGTGGATCAACAATATATCAAATAGTAAATCAAATAGAAAGAGCAAATGTAATTAATGGGAAAAATAATAGAAGATTTGATATAACATTATTAATAAATGGATTACCAATACTACAAATAGAATTAAAAAGAGCAATGCAAAATATAGATGATGCATTAAACCAAATGAAGCAATATATTGGTGAAAAACAATATACTGATATATTTTCAACATTACAAATATTAATTGCTATGTCACCTCATGAAATTAAATATATGGCAAATACAACATTGGATAAATTTAATAAAACATTTGCATTCAGATGGCATAAAGAAAATGAACCCAATCCAGTAACATCATGGAAAATATTTGGAGATGAATTTCTATCAATACCAATGGCTCATGATATGGCTACAAGATTTATGATACTAGACGGAACAAAAAATAAAGAAACATTAAAAGTAATGAGATATTATCAAGTATATGCAACAAGAAACATAATAGATAAAGTACAAAGATATTCATTTAATGAAAGAAGTAAAAGATTAGGATATATATGGCATACAACAGGAAGTGGTAAAACTATTACAAGTTTTAAAACGGCATGGTTAGCAAGCAAATTACCAAATGTATCTAAAGTAATATTTCTAGTTGATAGAATCGCCCTAACAAATCAAACAACTCATGCATATAGAGCATATGACCCAAATTCATCATTTGGAAGTGGAGTAGTAGCTGATACATCAAGTGTTTTTGATTTACATAAAAAATTAAATAAAAAAAGTGATAAAAATATTGTTGTTACAAGTATTCAAAAGATGGCTAGATATGCTAAACAAGGTAAAATAAATGACAATGACAACTACTTATTTATTGTTGATGAAGCACATCGATCAACGGGAAATGATGCGGATAATTTCGGAATGATTAATGTAATAAAAAATACATTTATTAAATCAGCCTGGATTGGATATACAGGTACACCTAGATTTCCTGAAACAAGTGAAATATTTGGTGAGAGATTACATGCATATACAATAAAAGAAGCAATTGCTGATAGAAATGTACTTGGATTTAATGTTGAATTTAAAGAAACAGTAGCAGAGCCTACATTATCTAGCGAAACAAAATTTGATGAAAATTTAATTGCAGCTGCTTATGATAAATCGGAAGAACATTTAGAAATAGTTGTTAAAGATATTTTAGATAATTGGAAAATTAGATCATGTAATAAAAAATATAATGCAATATTTACCGTACATGTATCAGGTGTTGGGGCAAGTATTCCAAGAGCATTTGATTATTATTTTAAGTTTATTGAAATAATGAATCAAAGACCAATAGAAGAAAGGCTTAACATTGCTATTAGTGTATCACAAGATACATCAAATGGAGAATTACAATATGAAAAAAATGAGAGATTAAATTTAGCAATAACAAATTACGATAATATTTTTAAAACAAAACATGATATGAAAATGGTTAAAGAATATAAAGATGATATAACAAGAAGATTGAATAAAACAGCAGATGATGGTAACTATCTTGATTTAGTAATAGTAGTAGATCAATTATTGACAGGTTTTGATGCTCCAGAATTAAATTGTTTATATGTTGATAGAGTATTAACAGGTGCTAACTTAATTCAAGCTTATTCAAGAACGAATAGAGTTGAAAATTTTGATAATAAACCATGGGGAAATGTAATAAATTATAGATTTCCTAAAAGAAATGAATTAGAAATGAATAAAGCTCTTGCTACATATTCAAATAGAGATAAAGCAGAACAACTTAGTCTAAAAGAATTACAACAAGTTAATGAAGAGGATGGAATATTATCAAAAAAATTTGGATATTTCAAAGGGAAAATATCTGATGTAGTCGATAAACTTTACAATTTAACTAATGGATTTCAAGGGATATCACTTAGTGAAAAAGAACAAGAAGAATCATTTGAATTAATAAAAGAATATAATTCTTTAATTAACAAAATGAAACAATTTACTGTAGATGACTTAGGGAATGAAATTTCTGCTTATTCTAATGGTGACGAATTCCTTAATATTATTGGAATTACAAAAGAAGAAGAAATAAAACTTACATCCACTATCTTTAATCAATTAAAAGAATATAGAGCAAAAAAAGAAGATATTGATATTTCAGAGGTAGATTTTAATATTGTACATGTACATGATGTTAGAATTAACTATGATTATTTAATTGATTTATTAGCTAGAATAGCTAACGAAGTACATGAGGATGAAGTAAGTAAGATTGATAAAACTTATGTTGAAATTAAACTTGAAGTTGATAAAATTAAAAATGACAATGAAAGAAAAAGAATCAATGAATTTGTAGATAAGATTATTTCTAATGAATATGAATTTGATAGTTATCCAGTTAGTAATGACTTTAATACGATTGAAGAAGGTATAAAGAAATCATTAATACAATCAAATCTAAGATTAACAACTGATTTTATTAGAAAGTTTGGATTGGATAATGCGATTACTCCAAAGAAACTAGAGGTTATTTTACAAGAACATAAGTATGGTATGGATGATTTAGATAATCAAGGTTTAATTACTGAAATGATAAATTTAGCACGAGAAGATTATAGTGGAATTTCTGGAGATGAAATAAAAAATTTATCATGGTCTAAGTATAGATTGAGAGTAAGAGAAGAACTTAAAGTTCTTGCTGATGAAGTGAAGAAATATGAAAAATAAAAAAGGGGAACAAAATGAGCAATACAAATGAACTTGGGAATAAGCTGTGGGATATGGCTAATAATTTACGTGGAACAATGGATGCGAGTGAATATAAAAATTATATTTTACCATTCATGTTTTACAAATATTTATCAAATAATCAAGAAAAATATATAAAGGAAAACTTCCTTGAAGATTTTTATACAACAACAGACGAAGAGGAAATAATCTCTTTGTTACAAGATATTTCAATTGGTTTAGGTTATGTAATAGAACCTAAATATATGTGGGATAAAATTATTAGTGACATGATGAAGCTAAATTTATAGCTAGTGATTTTCAACAAATGATTGAGTCATTTAATTTAAATTTAATAAAGTATGAAAATAATCATAATGAAAATATTGAAGAGAAAAACTTTAAAAATGTATTTGATGATGTGAGATTAGGAGATTCAAGATTAGGTGAAACAACTGCAGAGAAAGCTAATGCACTTATTAAAGTTGTAAAAAAAATTGACGAATTAAAGTATGTTGATGAAACAGGTAAAGATATTTTAGGTGATGTATATGAATACATGATTGGTAAATTTGCTGCTAATGCTGGGAAAAAGGGTGGAGAATTTTACACACCACATTCAGTAAGTGTAATATTATCTAAAATGGTTACTGCTAATGCTAAAAATAATTCAAAACAATTTAGAGTTTACGACCCAACATGTGGATCAGGCTCATTACTTTTAACTGTTAGACAAGAATTACCTTTTGTTAATAAAGAGCGAAGTGTAAATTTCTATGGTCAAGAATTAAATAAAACAACATTTAACATTGCTAGGATGAATTTAATGATGCACAACGTGCATTATAGAAATATGAAATTAAGATGTGCAGATACATTAGACTCAGATTGGCCTTTTAGTAAAGAAAATGGAATTAATATCCCATTAAAATTTGATGCTATTGTTGCAAATCCTCCTTATTCTCAATCATGGGATACTAAGGATGTTGATAGAGAGAAAGATATTAGATTTAAAGAGTATGGAGTTGCTCCAGCATCAAAAGCTGATTACGCATTTATATTACATGGATTATATCATTTAGATAGTAAAGGTACTATGGCTATTGTATTGCCACATGGTGTATTATTTAGAGGTGCAAGCGAAGGTAAAATAAGAAAAAACTTAATAAAAAATAATATGTTGGATGCTGTTATAGGATTACCATCAAATTTATTTTATGGAACATCTATCCCAACATGTATTTTAGTATTTAAGGGCGCTGAGATTAGAAAAACAAAAGATATTCTATTTATTGATGCATCAAAAGAATTTGTAAAAGATAAAAATCAAAATATTTTAACAAAAGAACATATTGATAAAATATTTGATACATATAATGAAAGAAAAGAAATAGATAAATATTCACATAATGCTACAATAGATGAAATAGAAGAGAATGATTATAATTTAAATATTCCTAGATATGTAGATACATTTGAAGAGGAAGAAGAAATTGATATAAAAGAAGTATTAAAGAATATTAAGGAATTAGAAACTCAAAGAGATGAACTAGATGTTGAAATCAATAAATACTTAAAAGAATTAGGATTATTAGGGGATGATGAATAGTGGAAAAGAACAATAAAACCCTTAATGTACCAAATTTGAGATTTCCTGAATTCAAAGATGAATGGATTGAGTACAAGCTAAAAGATAACTTCATTTTTAAAAATGGTCTTAATAAAGAAAAGGAAAGTTTTGGTTTTGGGACACCAATAGTTAATTACATGGATGTTAATAAGAATAGATTTTTATATACTGATAATATAAAAGGATTAGTTAATGTCAACGAAAAAGAACTTGAAAATTATTCAGTGGAAAAAGGTGATGTGTTCTTCACAAGAACTAGTGAAACATCTGATGAAATAGGATTATCATCAGTTATACTAGACAAAACTGAAAAAACAGTTTTTAGTGGATTTGTTCTACGAGCTAGACCCTTTACTAATAATTTACTTCCGGAATTTTGCGCATATTCATTTAGTAATAAAAGAGTACGTAACGAAATTATTAAAAAAAGTTCAATAACTACTAGAGCTTTAACTAGTGGTACATCATTAAATGAAGTAATAAACTTCTACCCTTCATTAGATGAACAAATTAAAATTTCATCTTTAATGATTTTATTAGAAAGGAAAATACAAACTCAAATGAAAATCATTGATAATTATGAATCCTTAATTTACATTTTAAGGAAAAGACTATTAAGTAGTGTGGGTGGTAATTTTGTTTTACTTTCTAGTATATCAGAAATATATCAACCTCAAACAATATCAAAAGACCAATTTGATAAAAATGGATTTTATTTAGTTTATGGAGCAAACGGAGTAATAGGTAGATATAATCAGTATAATCATGAAAATTCTCAAGTATGTATTTCTTGTAGGGGAGAAAGTTGTGGTGCTGTAACATTTACATGTGAGAAATCTTGGATAACTGGTAATTCAATGGTTATTAATTTTGATAATAATACAAATATTTCAAAAAAATTCATGTATTATTATTTAAAAAATATTAACTTTAAAAATATTATTTCTGGATCAGGTCAACCTCAAATAACGAGAACTCCATTACAAAAAATGAAAATAAAGTTACCTGCTATTGAACATCAAAAATATATAGTAAATATTTTAGATTGTGTAAATAATTATAGAAATACACTAGAGATAAGTAATGATAATTTACGTTCTACAAAAAAATATTTATTAGAAAACATCTTTATATAAGCATTTTTTGCAATAAATCTTTTTTAAGCACTTCTAATTTTTCTAAAAGTAAACCTTCAATTTTAATTTTGGAATTTAATTTATTTATATACCTTAAATGTTTTTGTTGCATATTATTTTCAATAAATAATTTTATATTAATGTCATACAATTGCGAATCTTTTATAGCAGACATTGAACTACCTTCTGAAAAACGATTTTTTTGATTATTAAAATAATCAGATTTAAATATTTCAGATAACCAGACGCTTGATACGTTACTCATAGGTAATAATCCATAGAATCCTGTTGATAATATGAATTCATTTTCATCATTATCGCAACTTACAAACACCTTGTTTGAATTACTCATTTTCGCAAACCATACACTATTTTTAATAGGTAGCATTGAAGCTCTACTAGGTCTATTAAGATATGTTACCATACATTCTACACTTGTAATTCCATTTTTATCTATGGATGAAGTTGATAGATATTTTCTCGAACCGTCAAACATTTTTAATTGAGATGATTTAACTATTTCAAATTCATTTCGTTTCATAGCTTCATGAATAGATAACTCATAAACTTCATTAGAAGATAATATATTACTTATATACAAATCTTTAAACATTTTATACTCCTCAATGATTTTCATTTGTAACTGTATCTTATTTTCAATCTTATTTAATAAATCAACTATTTTAAATTGTTCATCTTTTGTTGGATAATTAATAGTTATCTCCTTTAAATTTGATTTGTTTATACTATATACTTTTGTTCCAGTTGAAATTCTATTTAATTGGATTTGAGATGATTTACACTTTAAATGATATGATTTAAAACCAAATGCAAATTCATCTGTCTTATCTCGGAGTAAAAATGTATGTAACCCTGATACAATTCTATCATCATTTTCTAACTTTAGTTCTATAGCTTTTGCAACATCCTTTTTATCTTCGGATGTATCAACAATTACTAAATCTCCCGACTTGATAAAATTCATTTTAGTTGTATCAATAGATTCATTTATATAGGGTATATGAGTATTATCCGATGAAATAATAGTTGTTTCAAATCCTTTATGAATTAAACCGTAATGTATATTTTTAACTTTACCTTTATTTTTGTTTAATGCATCCCATGATAATGAATTTGTACTCAATGCTTCAACTATAGTATCTAGTATACTAGATTTCCATTCATCTTTGAATTCAGGAAATCTCAAATTTGGTACATTCGTTACTATAAAACCTTAATGTGTTACAATATATTTGTATTAAACATAAGGAGGAAATAAGATGAAAATACAAAAAAAAAATTTAGTGAGTATAGAATTACATGGTTAGAAACAAAGAAGCAGTTTGTTAAGGAGTCAACATTTTATGCATATAAGCTATTATTGGAGAATCATTTATCAATTAAATTTGATAATTATTATTTAGATAGTATTGATGAAAAAGTAGTACAAGATTATGTAATGAATTTATTAATTAATGGTAATTTAAGTAATGGACAAGCATTAATTGAAAAGACAACGAAAGATTTAGTGATATTACTTAAATCAATACTAAAAGATGCTTCAAAAGAAAATTATTGTACATTAAAAACTATAAAAATAACCTATCCAACAAAACGTACAAATGATTTAGTTGAAGTTTATACTAAGTCTGAACATAAAAAAATTGTTGATTATATTTTAACTAATGTTGATTTTAAAAGTTTAGGAATAATGATTTGTCTAATGACTGGTGTAAGGATAGGTGAAGTTTGTGCGTTGAAGTGGTCAGATATTGAATTATCTAATCGAATAATTTCAATAAATAAAACAATACAAAGAGTTTATTCAAAAGAAACTAAAAGTAAAATTATTATAGATACACCTAAAACAGCTAATTCAACAAGAGATATACCTATAGCAAACGAATTATATAAATTATTAAAATCTTTAATGACAAGATTAAATAAAGATAATTATGTTTTAAGTAATAACTATAAACCAATAGAACCAAGAACATATAGAAAATATTTTGCTAATTTAATAATTGAAGTAGGAGTGAAAAAATTAAAATTTCATTCTTTAAGACATACATTTGCAACTAGATGTGTCGAATCAAGTAGTGATTATAAAACAATAAGTGTTATATTAGGACATTCTAATATAGCAACAACGTTAAATTTATATGTACATCCAAATAATGATCAAAAGAAGAACTGTATTGAAAAGATGTATAAATCATTGAGATAGATGGTAAAAAATGATGAATATTCTTCTAATTATGATGTTAATAAGAATTATTATTAAACACTCCTTTACAACAAACAACATACTTATACAATGACTTTATTTAAACTTGCTCGTTAAATCACATATATGTAATAAATGCATTTGACAATATTACATATATGTAATAAAATGTATTTGAGGTGATAAAAGTTGTTACATAAGTTTGAAAAGTTAAAAAATATATACTATGTGGAAAGTTTTATTGATAATTTTAATAATGTAACTTCAGAGAAATTAGGAGTACCACCGGACGGAAGATATGAGAAATGGTTGAGAAGATCATTGTTTACACTTGATAATTTAGCGGTGAAAGCAAATGGACTACAAACTTTTGAAAAGTTAAAAAACTGTGAATTTTATTCAATGAGGTATCCTAAATCTAAAATAAACCCTCGAATCATCTATTATATTATCGGAAATGCTATCATATTATTATATGTTTTTAAGGAAAAGTCTTCAGCAGATTATGATAGAGCAATAGAAAAATGTAAAAATATTTTAAAAAAGATGAATACTTAAGTAGTTTTTGAATAAAATAAATATAAAAGGGGAAGAATTTACATGAGTATAGAAGATAAAATTAAAAATGCTAAAAGTTCTAACTGGTTATTTGAAAATGTTTCACAAGAAGAAATTGATTATGAAAGAAAATCTGCTAAAATTGTTACTTTCTTATATGAAAAAAGAAGTGAATTGAAAATGAATCAAAAAGAGTTTGCAAAACACATGGGTGTTACTCAGGCTTTAATATCGAGATGGGAAAATGGTGATGTTAATTTCTCTCTTGATAAATTAACTGAAATATTAAATAAATTAAACTGTACATTTGAAATAAAAATTGTAGCTAATGAAAACAAGTACCATGAGGAAAGTTTTTCTTGTTCTTTGGATATAAAAAAAGAGGTAAATAAAATTGGACAAGTATTTGCTAAAGGAGAATTAGTTTATGGATATTAATAATTCATTATCTAAATTTACATATTTAGGTAATTCCATTAAAAAATTAAATATTAAAAATGAAATCGTTAATGTTATAGGAGAAGTTTCGCCATCATTCGATTTAGATTTTAATATAATTGAAGTTTCAAAAAAAGAATCAAATTTATATGGTATTATTTTAATGGACTTAAAAGTTGAAATTAATGTTAATGACAATATTTCAAAATTTGAATTTCAATTTGAAGGTGCATTTACAGGTGTTGAAATATCGGAGAATGAATTTAATGAAATTTTAATGTTTAATGGTGCTGCATGTTTATATTCGATTGCCCGAAGTAAAGTGGAAAATATATCATCATTAACATTTAATAATTATACAATTAAATTACCTATGATAAATATGAATCAATTTATTAAAAACAAATTAGAAAATTAAGCAATAATCCTCTATTAAATTAGAGGATTATTGCTTTTATATTAAACACAATTATATTATAATAAATCTTGAGGTGATAGTATGCCATTAATAACAGTAAGAGAAAATATATTAAAAATGAAAGTTGATGCGATAGTCAACCCAACAAACCCATCTCTTTTGACAACAGGTGGATTAGATAAACAAATACAAGATGCAGAAAAAGTGTATTTTTCTAATCAAGCAAAAGAATATACTAATTTAAAAATAACAGATGTAATAAAATTTAAAGCATATAATTTAGAATGTAATTACATATTAAATGTTATAGGACCTGTATATTTAGATGGTTCTTATAATGAAGAAGAATTATTAAGACAATGTTATAGAAATATTCTAAATAAAGTTGTTAAGGACAATATAGATAGTATTGCTATTCCAATACTATCTAGTGGTGCTTATGGCTTTCCTAAAGATATAGCAATACAAATAAGTAAAGAAGAAATAGAATCTTTCTTATTAGATAATGATATAACAGTCTATGTTGTAGTATATGATATTGAATCATATAAAATATCTTTAAAGTATTATAATCAAATTGAAAGTTATTTAAATAATGATTTAAATTCAACTATGTTTAAAGGAATGTTTTTTGAGAATATGGAAGATTGTTCTTTATTAGATATTCTATCTGCTAAACAACCTACTTTTACTTCAACATTATTTAATTTTATTGATTCTAAAAACTTAGATGATGTATTTGTTTATAAAAGAGCAAATATAGATAGAAAATTATTTTCTAAAATAAGAAGTAATATCAATTATAAACCTAGTAAACAAACTGCTTTAGCTTTTTGTATAGCTTTAGGATTAGATTTAGATGAAACAGAAGAATTAATAGGGTGCGCTGGGTTTACTTTATCTGATTCTTTAACTCATGATAAAATAGTTAAATTTTTTATTGAAGAAGAAATATATGATATAAATGAATTGAATAATACTTTGTTTTCTTATGGTGAAAATATATTAAAATAAATGTCGCTTTTGAAGCGACCTTTTTTCTTTTATATTTATATATAATATATTTATAAAGGAGAATTGATAAAATGAAAAATGTAGTTGAAATAACATTTATAATTGATAAGAGTGGATCTATGTGCGATCTAGTTGATGAAACAATTATTGGATTTAATACAATGATTAAAGAACAAAAGAAATTAGAAGGGGAAGTAGTAGTTAATACTGTATTATTTAATCATAGTCTAGAGTTATTACATAAAAATGAAAAATTGAGTAATGTTAAACCTATAACAAAAGAAGACTATAAAACAACTGGATATACGGCATTACTTGATGCTATTGGTATTTCTATTAATAAAATATTAATGAAACATTTAAGTGTTTCAAAAGAAGATAGACCAAATAAAACATTATTTATAATAACTACTGATGGAGAAGAAAATAGTAGTAAAAGATTTAATTACAATTCTATTTCTAATTTGATAGCAGAAGTTAAGAAAACTTATGGATATGAATTTATTTTCTCTGGTGCTAATATAGATACAAAAAAAGAAGCGGAAAAATTAAATATTGATGAATACTTTTCTTATGAAGCAAGTGATATTGGAATTTTTAATAATTATGAAGAAATGTGTATGTGTATTGAAGAAAAAAGAAAAGATTAAAAATGTATAACGGCTTATTAACAACGTTTATTTAATACAAGTGTATATATTTATTATTAAAACATTTATTTGTATTACTCCTAATATAATGATATAATTAGGAGTAAGAGGTGTTATGTGTGAAAATGTTTAATTATAAAGAACTAAGTAAAATTAAATATGATTTAGAAATAATTGATTTATTATGTGCTATACATGAACATAAAGGTAGACAACAATTATATCTAAATCAAGAATCTGTTGTATTAGATAACTTAATAAATAATACAAAAATACAAAGTACAGAATCATCTAATAAAATAGAAGGTATTATTACTACTAAATCAAGAATAAAGCAATTAATAAGTAATGTTAATCCTAATAATAGAGATGAAGAAGAAATATCTGGTTATATTAATGTACTAGATTTAATTAATGATAATTATGAGTATATTAATATAACTCCTTCGTACATACTACAATTACATAAGGAGTTATATAAATACTCATCAAAAGATATAGGTGGTAAGTATAAAACAGCTTCTAATGTAATAATGGAAATTAATAATAATGTAGAATCAATTAGGTTTAAACCATTAGATCCATCTATTACACCTGATGCTATAAAAGATATATGTGATAACTATAATAATTCAATTGATTCTATTGATCCATTATTATTAATTCCAATCTTTATTCATGACTTTTTATGTATACATCCATTTAGTGATGGTAATGGTAGAATGTCTAGACTCCTAACAACACTTCTTTTATATAAGAGTGGATATTTAATAGGAAAATATATAAGTTTAGAAAGTAATATAGAACAAACTAAAGAATCATACTATAATACATTACATATAAGTGGAATAAACTGGCATGAGAATAACAACGATCCTATATCTTTTGTTAAATACTTATTAAGAATTATTTTATGTTCTTATAAAGAATTTGAAGATAAAGTAAATTATAACAAACCTAATAGTAATACATATGAACAAGTAGAAAAGGTAGTTAATAATATAATAGGTAAATTTACTAAAAATGATATATTAGAAAATGTGCCAAATGCTAAGAAAGCTTCTGTAGAGAATGCTATTAAAAAAATGGTTGATAATGAATTAATTATTAAACATGGAAGTGGTAAAAATACCTTTTATTCAAGAAAGTAATATAAAGTTCTAAGTTATATCAAATAACTTAGAACTTTATTTGTTTAAAAATATTAAATTATGTAATAATTATATATTATCTAAATAATATTACTAATTTAAATAGTAATTTTTTATATAAAATGTGCAAAAAAAATGTTATAATGTCATAAATATGTTGAGGTGATAATTTTGGGATGGTCAAAATATAATGAAGATAACAATGAGATAAATGAAACTAGGTTATTTAAATTTCAAAAGAAAGAAATTGAAAAAATACAAATGTTTAGATGTCCATATTGTTTTTCATACTTTAATAGCAAAGAAAAACTGTATGAACATATTAAACAAAATTATAATGAACCAAAATTTTATTTGATAATTAATGGTGCTATTGTGAATTATGACTTACCTGTAACAAGCATAATATCTGCAAGTATAACATCTAGAAGTGATAGTAATACATTTTTTATCAATAATAATGAAGTATTTGTAGAAGAAGAGTTAGATATAACTGAACTTTTACAAATTGAACTAGATAATCATAATTCAATTAAAATTAGACTTAATAATGACGATTATACTATATATAAAATTAATTATGGACATATTGATGTTAAAAAAATAAATTTAATTATTGAAGAGTGGAATTTAGAGACATCTCAAAAAAATTTACCAATCAATCGATATAAGAATGTTTTAAATGTTACAGAAACATTATTTTTAAACGGTATTTATAATTATTTTGCTGGAGCAATATGTCAAAACTCATCAGAAAAAGATCAAAGATATTTCGATGCATTAAAATTTCTATACGGATTTAGCGATAGATTTTCAATTGCAAGACATATTATACAAATAATTTGTTTCAAGTATAATTGGGGAGACAAATTATTAGATTTTGCTGATGAATCTAATTTATATAAAACGATTTTATCATTTTTTAATGGTGAAAAAATTGAAATTTCAGCTGAAGTTACTAATAAAGAACTGTACATAGAAGATGAATTAGAAAAGTTAATAGATATTTGTAGTTGCATGATAGACTTAGAAGATTTATCTAAGGAAGAATATGATAACTTTTATTATAATAATGATTCAAATGTAGTAGATAAAATAAAAGTAATTATCTATAGAGAAGAATTATTAAATAATAACGCAGAAGAATGTAAATTGATATCAAGTGAAATAAAATCATTGTATTTTAAGAAAAAGTTTGAATTATAGTGGAGGTTAATATGGAAAAGAAAAATGAAAAAAAGAATGGAAAAATAAATAAAGAAGAATTTTATATAGATTTAAGTAAAAAATTAGAAAAGTGTTCAACACCTAACCAGTATGTTGATTTATTAAATAAACATATAAGAGAGCGTTCCTTAAAAGAAAAAAATGAAATTTTAAATATACTAGAATTATGTTATGAAAAATTACAACCATCTGGATGGGAGTTTTCAATTTTACTGTTTGATAAACTTTACACAAATAAAAGATTTGATGTTGTGTCAGAATTTATAAGTGGAAAAGCTATCCAATTTTTCATTTCATGTAATATAGCAAAACAACAAATAAATGACTTTAAGTTTGATTTTGAATATGGAGACTTTTTAACTAGAGAATCTGTATATACTAAATTCATCGAAATGAATGAATTTAGTTCTTGTCCTTTTACAACTGAATTGCCAATAAAAGAACAAAAAGGGACTAAAGAGAAGACTGAAGATGAATTAACAAAAGAAAGATATAACTACTTCATTCAAATGAAAATAGTTTATTCATTTATTATAATTGCTGTGGAATTTAGTAAACAAAATGAAATTTATAGAGACTTACAATTGGTTATTATAAAAAATTATTCTGGAGAGAAAAATGATGAAAAACGTAGGTCGAATTTTCAGTCAATTCAACCAAGTGTTCCTAAAACATACACAAATAATTTTGTATCGAGTTATATAAATATCCAACGATATGACGAAATATTTGAAACAACAAAATTTTTATTCAATGATATACTAAATGAAAGAAATCAATTAATCAACAATAATGAAAATTTAAAAAAATATAACAACGAATTATTTGACGAAAAAAAAGTTGTGTTATCATTGAATGAGTCGCTTAATTTAGAAGTAGAAAATCTGAAAAATGAAATAATTTCTTTGAAGAATGAATCAATAGTTCAGCAAGATATTCATAATAAAACAGAACAAATGCTTAACGATGAAGGAGAAAGATCATCTCAAATTATTAAAGATACAAGAATAGGACTTATAAGAAAAGTAAAGGGTATGCTTGATTTAGATTTAAATGGAATACTTGAGGTTGCTGAATACCTAGAAGATATTGATAAAAAGATGATAGTTAAATACATAAAAAGAATTAATGACAAACTTAGTGAGATTGAGGAGAAATAACATATGGCAAAAATCGGTATAGATTTTGGTACAACAAATACTGTGTTAGTATCATATGATAAAACTTTGAATAAATTTAGTTTTACTGAAGAACAATCAAAGGATTATGGTTTAAGAGGTAAAATCATTGTATCATCAACTGTCTGGTACAATGATAACAAAACGATTGTTGGAAATGATGCAAGAGCAAATATTAATAAATATAATGAAATAGCTGGTAACCATTTTGAGAAATCAATCAAGTTGAAATTAGGGAAAGATAAAAATATAAACATTTTTGGTGATGAAGTAGAACCATATTTAGTAGCGGCTGAGATTTTTAAAAAAATAAATAATGATACATTTTTCAATCCTGAATTCATTCGCGATACTAAATATAATATTGATAAATCTAATGCAGTTGTAACAATTCCAATTAATTTCTCTGGGAAATCAAGAAGAGAATTGAGAAAAGCAGCAAATGAAGCTGGTATTGAAATTAAAACGTTTATTCATGAGCCATTTGCTGCTATAATAGGTCATTATTTTACTAAGGGACACGATACTCTTGAAAAGACTTTAAATGAGATAACACTATTGAATGGAAGATACTTATTAGTGTTTGATTGGGGTGGTGGTACTCTTGATGTTACTGTCCTTAAAGTACAAAACAATAAAATGGTCGAACTTGGAACAGCAGAATTAACAGGTGTTGCTGGAGATAAATTTGATGATTTAATTGCAAATTACGCTTGGAATAAATTTGTCGATAAAAATTCAATGAATTATACAGATTCACAATTAATGAAATTGAAAAACGATAAATGGGATTCATTGTTAGCATTGTCAGAAAATGCTAAAATTGAATTATCAACAAAAGATAGAACAGAGATACTTGCTAGAATTGACAAGGTTTCACGAATTGAAGAAGAGTTAACAGTAGAAATATTTGAAGAACTTTTAATGGATTCTATTTTGCAAGCTTCAATGTGTGTTGAATCTGCTTTGAAGCAAGCAGGTGTTGATCGTGTGCAGATTTCTGAGGTCTTACTAACAGGTGGTACATCATATATACCTTCTGTTCAAAAAAAATTAAGAGACCTATTTGGACACAGAATAATTCCAGTAAATAATCCAGAGTTATTAATAGCACAAGGTGCTGCTGTTATTTCAGAACTAAATTGGATGCCTTTTTTAACAAAAGATGTTCAAATTGAACTTGCAGATGATACTTATTGGTCTATGTTTGAAAAAGGATTCCCTGTTTCAAATACTAAAAATGCTTTTAAGAGTGAAATATTTACATGTAATGATTCTAGAAATGGAATTGCTAAATTAATAATTTGTGAAGGGAAACAAGAATCAAAATACGTTTCAAACGAAGAAAATGAAGAAAACAAATTATTAACATTAGGTATTATAAATGTACCAATTTTAGGGATGAATAATTTTGGAGATGATATACATGTTGAAGCTACTATTGACAAAGATATAATATTAAATGTAAGTGCATTTAGTAAAATGGTGCAGAAGGTAAATGGTGTTTTACAAGATTATTCAATTAAAAAAACGATAGAAATTAATAAACTTTGTTTTGGTTTAGATTTTGGAGATTTTAAATGAAATGTAAAATAAAATCAAATCTAAAATTAAAATCAAATATAGTATTATCTTCGTCTTTCGATAATAATAAATCATTGCCTTTTGATTTACTAGAAAGAACACATAAAGATACTAGAATGGCAGGTCAATTAACAATTTATCAAAGAAATGAGCTAACAAAATCATTATATTTTGCAGAAAAAATAATTTCTACACAGGAAAAATATTTAGATAAAGAAGAAAATAAAGATGTGTGTATGCAATGTAAATTTAAAGATATTTGCATTTAACAATTGATAATTTAACATATAAAGAATTATCCTATATAATATAAAGTTCTAAGTTATTTGTATAACTTAGAACTTTATTTGTTTTATAATGAAAATATTGTATAAATATGGTATTATATGTATAAAAAGAAAGGGTGTTGTAAATGGCTAATAATCATTATATACCAAGACTAATTTTAAGAAATTTCACTACACCTAATAACATTTTAGAATGTGGTAGAGAAATTAATTATTTGAAGAAGCATTCTGAAAAAATAAGTATATTCAATGTTAAAACGAATGAAATTCATTTGAATGAAAAAATTGAAAATATTTATTGTGAAAAGGATTTATATGATAGTGAATTAGAAAAAAAGTTTAACTTAAGACTTGAAAGTCAATTTGGTAATTTTTTTAATAATATTATAAAAATGAAAGAATCAGAAATTATTCTAAAAAGACATGAAATTATGCTTATTAAAAAATTTTTAATAATCTCTATATTAAGAGTGAAAAATTGTTCTGACAGCATTAGATATAATAAAGATAGAAGAAAAAATATCGATATTGATAAAGAAATTCTTTTTGCAGCAGCGCGTGGAATTAAACTTACAAGAGAAGAAATTGAATGTTTTTTAAAGAAAGATAAAAATAAATTAGATGGAATGTATAATGAGAAAGTTATTGAAGGAGAAACCGATGTTGAGTATTGGTATAGAACACTTAATGTAATCTTAGATACTGATGGTTCGTCAGAGCAAATAAAAAATCATAAATACGTTACTTCTACTGCAATTAGATGGTCGAAGGTAGTTGAGGATGGATATTTAGCTTTTTGGGATTCATATGAAAAAAATGATTTTGTTATAACAGATGTTGGGATGACTTCAGAGAATGAGAAGACGTTTAACGAAGTAGTGTATAATTTTCAAAAAACAAATCAATTAAATGAAATTGCATTAAATTTGAACGATAATAAAGTTGTAAATCCTCCAAGAAACTTCTTATTTGAGACAAATAAGCAATTATATTTTAATCACAATTTCCATGAAAACTTTATGATGTTTCCAATTTCGTCAAAAAGAATGATAGTATTAATTTCACCTTATTTTAAATTTTTAGAAGGATTTAGAGAGCACTATAAATTTACAGCTGATTATAGTTCGTTAACTTACATAACTGACACAAGTATTTTTCAACCAAATACAAATAGGTACGTAAATGTAGATGGACATATGCAACCAACTTCATTTCATGAGGATGATGAGTATATCTATAAGATTCAAAATCTTAATAGAAAAGATACTTTATATTGTAATTGTCTATTTTTAGATAGAATAGAAACATTTCTTGGATTTTCTCATTTATTTGATTTGGCATCCTCTGTATTAAGTTATAAGAAAAGAACAAAAAAATGGAAATATGCAAAAGTAAATTACGAAACATTAGAAAAAATAATAAAAGAAAGTATAAAATAATTTTAAAAGAGATGCAGGTGAGTAATGTTGAGAAGGAATCATTATATTCCAATTTTTGTATTAAAAAATTTTGCTTCTAGGCTTGAATTGAAAATAACTTCTGAAAGTATAGAGAAAGTGAAAACTAAAGCTGGAAGACATTCTATATTAGTTTACAATTTGAAAAGTGCTGAATTAACTAAAAAAAGAGTTGAAAAAGCATTTTGTAAAGAAAATTTATATACTGATGAAATCGAGGATTTGCTTACTCAGAAGATGGAAAGTCAATTTAGTGATGTGTTAAGAGAGGTAATAAGGCAGGGAGATGTCAAGAAACTTACACCTGAAAAACTATTATTATTAAAAAAATACTGTGCATTAACAATTATAAGAACTTGTGATTGCGATGAATTTAGTTCTAGTAGAGGATTTTATGATGTTACAGAGGAAAAAATAAATAGAAATTTTTTTGAAATAGAAAGACTTCATGGAAGAGGAAGTGTTAAAAAAGATTTTCTAAGAGTTATATTAGAACAACGTATACCTTTTGAAGAATACAAAAATTGTACTAATAAAGAATATTGGGAACAAACTATGAAGGTATTTTTGGAAACAAACGGAGCACCTATAGATATAAAAAAACACAACAATCCAACACATGAAGCATATAGATTATCAAAAGTAATTGAAGGGGGATTTTTAACTTTTTGGGAGTCAGCTGAAAAAGTAGAATTTGTTATTACTGATATTGGTATGACATCAGAAAATGATAAAGAATGGAATGAAATACATTTTTCTAATAGAGTTAAAAAGAGATTCTTACAAGAAGAAATCACTGATAAAAAAATATATTTTTCAGGTGAAAAAAATCCGTACTACGATGAACTATGTGAACAAATTGATTTTTTTCATGAAAATTTCATGCTTTTCCCAATTTCCAATAATTTGATATTAACATTAGTTTGTCCTTATTTTAAACATTATTTTCAAAGTGAATATCTACAAAAAATAGATAATCACTTAACATCTATAAGTAGTATTACTGATATTAATATTTTTCAACCTTCACCAGATGGAATTAATTATTTTGTCAAAAAATTAAATAGAAAAGATTCATTATATTGTAATAGATTACTATTAGATCGAATAAGTGAAAATGTCGGATTCAATTCATTAACAAGTATTGCTACAAGTGTTCTTAAGTATCATAAAGAAACTAATAATAGTATGTTTGCTAGAGTTAAATATACAAAACTACTAGAAATAATCCGAAATGTTGACAAGAACTTTTAATTAATTTATAATTAATTGTCATATCACTCTAGAGCGTTGCAAGACTTCGCAAAGGAGGGTTTGCATATGATAACAATTGAAATTGAAATTAGCACTAATATATCAAATTTAATTAAGCAGTCTGACTTCACACGTGAAGAAGTAGCTGCTGCATTAGGTTTAAATTCACCTAATCCGGTTAATCGCTGGTGCAATGGTACATCTAAGCCTAAATTAGTACATTTGTATAAGTTAGCTAATATTCTGAAAGTTTCATCTAAAGACATCTTAGGTTTCTAAGATGTCTTTTTTGCACTGCCAGTGCATTTTAATAGCATAATACTTAATATATAATAGATGTATAACTTGAATGTTAAATCTAATAAGGAGGTATTAAAATGTCGAAATTTACAAACTTAGAATTATGGAATGAGAGATTTGGGAACAAAGAATCAGTATTTGATTATGCAGGAAGAGAAATGAAGAAATCAGCTTGCGGAAATCCTAATAGTTCATACCACCCAACAATTGATCATATTAGACCATTGTCTAATGGTGGTTCTGATGTGAAGGGTAATATTGAAATTTGCCATCGTGCTACCAATGAAGAGAAAACTGATAAGTTTCCTTGTTGGAATACAAATGGTAAAAAATTTAAAGCAGTACGTGTGAAAGGTACTAGAACAGACTACAAAATAGAAAAAAACTAGAAGGAGCAAATAAAATGTCTAATAATAACTCAGCATCAAATAATAGAAGCAATTCTATGAACCCTAATAATTCTGCATACACTGCATCATGCAACAATAGAAGTAACACAATGAATCCAAACAATTCAGCGTATACTTCTGCAGCAAATAATAGAAGTAATCAAATGAATCCTAATAATAGCAATTATAAAGGCGGAAAATAACATAATAAATAAACTAACTACATATAAATTACATGAGGCGATTAATCATGAAAAAATTTATAGTAGTTAGTTTTATTTTATTTTTATGTATTTTTAATATATTAAAAGTAAATGCATATGAATATGCATCAAATGCTAAAGGAGCAATATTAATAGAAGAAGAAACAGGAGAAATACTTTATTCTAAGAATGAACATGATAGATTAATTCCTGCTTCTATGACTAAAATTATGAGTTTAATTTTAGTTTCAGAAAAAATAGAAAATAATAATATTAATTTAAATGATAATGTAACAATATCTGCTTATGCAGCTTCTATGGGTGGTTCTCAAGTTTATTTAAAAGAAGGGGAAGTTATTACTGTAGAAGAATTATTAAAATGTGTTACTATAGTATCTGCTAATGATGCTTGTGTAGCACTTGCTGAATTAACATATGGAAGTGAAGAAAGATTTGTATCTGAAATGAATCAAAGAGTTCAAGACTTAGGTCTTGAAAATACTTTATTTCAAGATACAACAGGTCTTACAGATGTTAATCACTATTCAAGTGCTTATGATATGTCTATGATGAGTAAACACTTATTAAATAATTATAAAGATTTAATACTTCCTTTTACATCAACTTATGATGATTACATTAGAGAAGATACTGATAGTCCTTTTTGGTTAGTTACTACAAATAAATTAGTAAAACATATTGAAGGCTTAGATGGACTTAAAACAGGTGTTTGATGTCGCTAGTGCGCAAGAATAAAATAGAAGAATAAAGTTCAAAGTGAGAATTAACTTACTTTGAACTTTTTATTTTAAATTGTAATGAAAAACTTGTTAAAATATGGTATGATAATTGTAATGAATGGAGCTGTTGAAATGGAATTAAAAAATCAATTAATTGATAAAAGTATTGAGGCATTCTTAATGTCATTAGAAATTTATAATAAACCAACAATATCATATAGATTGGAAGGGTGTGTTTTCTTTTTATGTAATTCTTGGGAGTTATTATTAAAAGCAAAAT
Source organism: bacterium (assembly GCA_044432865.1). Taxonomy (GTDB): domain Bacteria; phylum Bacillota_I; class Bacilli_A; order Acholeplasmatales; family Anaeroplasmataceae; genus JAWXUE01. Next base: position 27,907 of record JAWXUF010000010.1, read on the forward strand.
TAATAGAAAATAATGTTAATATTTATTATGATAATAAAAAATATAGAAGTATTACATTTAATGAAACTGTATCAAAGTTATTTACTAATAAAAGTGATCCTCTTAGAGTAAACTTAGAAACTATAGCAAGTTTTAGGAATCAAGCAACACATCTTATTGTGCCTGAAATGGAGCTAATCTATCTTCCGTTATTAGCTTCATGCGTAAAGAATTACTCTATTAAAATTGAAGAATATTTTGGAGTAAAAATAAGTGATTATTTAAAAACAGACTTTTTAGCTATATTTTCTTCTAATAATACAACAAATATTAATTTAGATAAGTATGATACACTTATCCAAAGTTTCTTTTCAGATAAAGCAGAAGAAATCAATAATTTGCATCAAGTAAATCAAAATGATAAGTTTGCTTTAGGTGTAAAGGTTACTTTATCAAGGATAAGTAATGCACAAAATGCTGACTTTACATTCTATGCTAGTAAAAATCCTAAAGATAAAAATATAACATACGTAGATAGACAGTTAGATCCAAATAATACTCATACATTATCGTGTCACAATCTAGTTAAGAGAGTAGACATTATTTTAAAAAAAGATTCTATCAATTTTAACTATGTAACAAATAATAAGTCTAATACTATTTTCACAACTCACTGTTTCGATTTAATAAAAAAACATTATAAAATAGAAGAAAATAGCGATTATTGTTATACTTTTAAAAATGGAAATTATATTATTAAGAAATATTCGGAAAAATTAATAACATATTTGATTTCATTAATTTTAGAAAATCCAAATATTATCTATGATTTAAAAGAAAAAAACTGACCCCAGGAGCATAGGCATCTCGGTTTCCCTTACTGGCACAGCCAGCCTAGCTTTATTCCACTCAAGTCAGTTTTATATTATGATTATACACTATAAATAGCATATTTTCAATATTATTTTATGAAAATATTAATAAAATATGCATAATTATATGTTTTTATACAATTATTAATTAATATTAAGTTTAAACTTATGTTATTAGTATTTTATATAAAATATAGAAAGTTATATTACATGGAGGTAATAGAAATGGCAAATTTTGAAGTTAACAATGTATCAATAAGTACGTTACTTGGATATGTAACTGATGGTACTATCGCTATTCCAGAAATACAAAGACCATTTGTATGGGATACAAAAAAAGTAAGAGATTTAGTAGATTCATTATATAAGGGTTATCCTGTTGGGTATATTATAACTTGGAAGTCTGCTAATATTAAACTTAAAGATGGTAGTTCATCTGAAGGTAAGCAAATATTAATAGATGGGCAACAAAGAATAACTGCCTTAACTGCAGCATTTTTAGGTATGGAAGTGCTAAATGATGAATACAAAAAACATAGAGTTAAAATTTCATTTAATTTAAAAAATGAATCATTTGCTACTCACACACCATCATTAGAAAATAGTAGCGAATGGATTTCTGATATTTCTCTTTTATTAAAAGAAGGAGCTGATATATATTCAATAGCTAAGAAGTATTCTGATGATAACACTATGGATATTTCTAAAGTGTTCTCAACAATACAAAAAGTACAAAAGATGAAAAACACACAAATTGGTAGAATTGATATCGCATCAAGTGTTGATGTTGATACTGTTACTGAAATATTTATTAGAATTAATTCAAAAGGTGTTAGTTTATCTCAAGCAGATTTCGTAATGTCTAAAATAAGTGTAAATGAGAAGTATGAAGGTAATGATATAAGAAAAGTTATAGATTATTTTTGTCATATAATTAAAATACCAAATGATTACTCAGTTATAAAAGAAAGAGATGTTGAGTTTAGTTCAAAAGATATCTTCTCAAAATTATCCTGGTTAAATGGTTATAGTGATAACTTATATAAACCATCATATATTGATGCTTTGAGAGTTTCATTTACTTCTAAATTTAAAAGAGGTAAGTTACAAGACTTAGTGGCACTATTATCTGGACGTGATTTTGAATTAAGAACAAATACTGAAGAAATTGCTGAAGAAAGTTTTAAAACTTTATATGATGGAGTTAAAGATTTCATTAATGAGACTAATTACAAAAGGTTTATGATGATTATTAAATCAACTGGAGTAATTGATGAAAGTTTAATAAGATCTCAAAATACAATTAACTTTGCATATATTTTATATTTATTACTTAAAGAAAAACAATTTCAACCTGAAAAAATGGAAAAAATTGTTAGACAATGGTTTATTTTATCTATTTTGACACAAAGATATTCTTCATCACCTGAATCACAATTTGATTCTGATGTTAGAAGATTTAATGAAGTAGATAATATTGAAGAATATGTAAAAAATACAATAAGTGGTAGTTTATCTGATGCATTTTGGGATAATATTTTAATTGATAAATTAGATACAGCTGGAACAAATAGTCCATATTGGAAATTGTATATGGCCTCTTTAATAAAAGGTGGAGCAAAAGGTTTCTTATCTACCGGTATTAGAGTTGAAGATTTACACAAAGAAAGAGGAGATATACATCATATTTTCCCAAAAGATTATTTAGTTAAATCAGGTATTAATGATAAACGTAGATATAATCAAATTGCTAATTATGTATTAATGCAATCAGAAGTTAATATTCAAGTAGGTAATAAAGCACCAAAAGATTATTTCTCTATCCTCCAACAACAAATAGATTCTAATGAAACGAGATATGGTGGAATTATATCTAATGATGAATTGAAAAACAATTTATCTGATAATTGTATTCCAAATGAAATTTCATCAATGTCATATCATGAATATGAAGAGTTTTTAATTATGAGAAGAAAATTAATGGCAAGTAGAATGAAAGATTATTTTAATAATTTATAGTAATAAAATAAGTTCAAAGTGAGAATTAACTTACTTTGAACTTTTTATTTTTCGAAAGTACACATATATCAACAAATTGAGATATTTTATTATATAAATTTGTAGAAAAATGTGTTATAATTCAACTACATATAGTTTATAACTATATGAAGTAATTATTACTTAGGGGAGGTTTTACAATGGGAGATAATAAACAAATAAAATTTACTGAATTAACTAGAGTTCAAATGCCTGGTGTGATGCATTTAACTAGATTAGGATATACTTATTGTGGTAAAGTAAATGATAATAAAAATAGTGAAAAATTTGATAATGACACTAATATTTTAACTGATATATTTGCATCGCAATTTAATAAATTAAATCCTAATTCTAATACTAGTGCAACTGAAATATTAAAAAATATTAAAGATGAGTTAGATTATGATGATTTAGGTAAATCGTTTTATAACAGATTGATATCTAAATCACCAATTAAATTAATTGATTTTGATAATATATATAACAATACTTTTCATTGTACAGCTGAATTTACATGTAAAAGAGATGATGAAGAGTTTAGGCCAGATATCACTTTATTTGTGAATGGACTACCGTTAGTTTTTATTGAAGTGAAAAAACCAAATAATAAAGATGGTGTAGTAGCTGAAAGTAAAAGATTGTACAATAGTAGATTCCCTAACAAAAAATTTAGAAGATTTTTCAATATTACACAATTTATGATTTTCTCAAATAACATGGAATATGATTCAATAGGTGGTATTGTTCCAATTCAAGGATGTTTCTATTGCTCTTCATCTAAAACTATGTCACATTTTAATTGTTTCAGAGAAGATAACAATACAAGTGAATCTATTGCACCTTACAATAAAAATTTCAATTATAAAGAAATTGATGTTGATATTGAAAAGAAACTATTGACTGATTTCCATTGTCAAGTTATATCTAAAACAAGTGAGTATCAAACTAATATGGATGTAAATACACCTACTAATAGAGTATTAACATCAATGTGTAATCCAGAAAGATTACTATTTTTAATTAAATATGGACTAGCATATGTTAAATATGAGAAGGAATTAGAAGATGGAAAAATAGAATCTAAGGATGAAAAGCATATTATGAGATATCAACAAATGTTTGCTACCATGACTATTAGAGAAAAAATATCAAAAGGTATAAAATCAGGTGTAGTTTGGCATACACAAGGTAGTGGTAAAACAGCATTATCTTATAATTTGACTAATGTATTAACAGATTATTTTGCTTCACAAAATAAAGTTCCTAAATTTTATTTTATCGTAGATAGAATTGATTTACTTGAACAATCAAAGCAAGAGTTTGAAGCTAGAGGTTTGGTGGTTAAAACTGCTACATCAAGAAAAGAATTAATGGATCAATTTAAAGTACATCAATCTCAGGATGGTGGAACAGGTAAACCTGAAATAACAGTTGTTAATATACAAAAGTTTGCTGAAGATAAATCAAAAATTGATTTACCTAAATATGCAACAAATTTACAACGAGTTTTTATTATAGATGAAGCACATAGAGGATATAATCCAAAGGGGAGTTTTTTAGCTAATCTTGTTGAGTGTGATGAAAATTCTATTAAAATTGCACTAACAGGAACTCCGTTACTTAAAGAAGAACGAGAGTCATGGAAAGTGTTTGGAGATTATCTTCACACATATTATTATGATAAATCTATTTTAGATGGATATACTTTAAAAATAATTAGAGAAGATATTGAAACATCTTATAGAGATAATTTATCTAAAGTATATGATGTCGTTAATAATGAAATTGCTAAAGATGAAAAGTTAGAATATCTAGTTCAAAAGAAAGAAGTTCCAAAAAGTGTCATTGTTGAACATGATTCGTATGTTAAAGAACTATTAAAATATATTATAAATGATTTAAAAATGTTTAGACAATTACATAATGATAATTCATTAGGTGGAATGATTATATGTGAAACTAGTGAACAAGCAAGAAAATTATCTGTATTTTTTGATTCTATACAGAATGAAATCAATGAAAGTTCTTCCTACAAGAGCAAATTTAAATGTGGTTTAATTTTACATGATAGTGAAGATAAGGAAACAAGAAAAGAAATAATAACAAATTTTAAGAAAAATAACACTGTAGATATATTAATTGTTTTTAATATGTTACTAACAGGGTTCGATGCTCCAAGACTTAAAAGATTATATTTTGGTAGAAAATTAAAGGATCACAACTTATTACAAGCTTTAACAAGGGTTAATAGACCGTATAAAGATTTAAGATATGGTTATGTAATAGATTTTGCTGATATAAAGTCTAATTTCAATGATACTAACGAGGCTTATTTAAATGAGTTAAATAGATTTAATGACAAGAATGAAACAGGATTAAATGATACAATTGATACATTCTCTCAAGTGTTAGAAGATAAAGACTCTTTAATACAGCAAATGAAAAATGTAAGACAAGTATTATTTAATTATACATTAGATAATGCAGAGGAATTTAGTAGTGAAATTTCAACGATAGAAGATAAAGAAGTTCTATTAGAGTTAAAGAAAGTTTTAACAAGTGCAAGAGATTGTTGTAACTTAGTAAGAACTTTTGGTGATGATGAATTAAAATCTATTTTTTCTAAATTAGAAATAACTAGATTACCTTCAATGCTTTCAGAGGTTCAACATCATATAGATAACATTAATCAAAAAGAAGCATTTTTAACAAACGATACTACTAGATTAATGATTAATGAAGCAATGATGGACATTAAGTTTAATTTCTCAAAAATATCAGAAGAAGAAATGATAATTATTGCTGGGCAAGAAAGTGATCCAAATGCTAAATTAAGTAATGTATTCAGTATGTTTATGCATAACATGGATCATGATGACCCTGAATATATAACTTTAAATGAAGCATTTAAACAACGTTTTAAAGAAAAAGGATTTTCAATTGAAAGTGTTGCATATTTTAACGAACAATCTAAATATTTAGATGATATTATGGTTAAATTAAAAGATTTGCAAAAGAGAAATAAAACTTTATTGAAAAAGTATAATGATGATGAAAAGTTTGCTCGTATTCACAAAAGAATTAAAGAGGAAAATAATATTAGAGAAAAAAATAATGTACCAATAATTATCGCTTCACATGATGAAGATATTTTAAATTTCCTAATTAATATCAAAGGTGATATAGATGAATTAGTTTTTAATCGTAACAATATTTTAAATAATGCAGATTATTTCAAAAAATTAGTTATGTCTGAAATTTCAGCAAAATTAATAAAATTAAAAATAGATAATAATGGAAAAGATCGTTTATTTATTCAAGATAAAATAGTTTCGCAATATATAAATCAATATAGTTAATAATTATATTAGAAAGTGTAGGTCAACTATGACAATTAAAGAAAAAACAGTTAATTTAATTGATGCGTTGAAATCAACATGTCAAAGTTATGGATTAGGGAATGATGGTAATGAATATAAAATTATTACTCAAATTTTCTTATATAAATTTATTAATGATAAATTTGGTAATGCGATAAAACAATTTAATGATAAATTTAAGAATAATGATAAATGGGATGAAGTTTATCTAAATATGTCAAATGATGAAATAGAAGATATATTAGACCAATTGTCACCTGATATACCAAGGTTATATCCAAATCATTTAATTTCAAACTTATGGAATCAACAATCAAAAGGAGATTTTGATTTAATATTTGATCAAACTATGATAGATATAGCTGATGTAAATAGTGATATATTTTCAACTCAAACATCAGAAAATACAAAAGTAGCAATATTTGAAAAACTCACAGTATTTGTTACAAATGATAATGAAAGAGCACCATTTGCTAGAGCTTTAGTCGATAAATTGGTTAATTTCTCATTTGAAGAAGCTTTTAATGAACATTATGATTTTTTTGCAGATATTTTTGAATATCTAATAAAAGATTACAATACTGCAGGTGGAGGGAAATATGCAGAATATTATACACCACATTCAATTGCAACTATTATGGCTAGATTATTAGTTGGAGATAATGCTAATTTACATAATATTGAGTGTTGTGATCCATCAGCTGGTACAGGTACATTATTAATGGCATTAAGCCATCAGGTTGGTGAAGATAAATGTACAATTTATTCTCAAGATATTTCGCAAAGAAGTAATAAAATGTTAAAACTTAATTTAATTCTAAATGGATTAGTTTCTTCCTTGGATCATGCCATTCAAGGTGATACGTTAACTTCACCATATCATAAAAATGATAAAGGTGATCAATTAAAACAATTTGATTTTATTGTTTCAAATCCTCCGTTTAAAACTGATTTCTCTGAAACAAGAGAAAAGTTAGCTGCTCAACCATCAAGATTTTGGGCAGGGGTACCGAATGTACCTGCTAAGAAAAAAGAAAGTATGGCAATTTACACATGTTTTATTCAACATGTAATTAACTCACTAAAAGATACTGGTAAAGGTGCAATTGTAATTCCAACTGGATTTATCACAGCAAAAAGTGGTGTTGAAAATAAAATTTTACGATATATTACTGACAAAGAAATTATATATGGTTGCATTAGTATGCCATCAAATGTATTTGCAACAACTGGGACTAATGTTTCTGTATTATTCTTTGATAAATCTAAAACAAACGATAAAGTTATTCTAATTGATGCATCTAAATTAGGTGAAGAATACAAAGATGGAAAAAATCAAAGAAGAAGACTTAGAGATTTTGAAATAGATCAAATTATAAATACATTTAAAAACAAAGAAGAAGTTGAAGATTTTTCAGTTTGTAAAACATATGATGAAATAAAAGAGAAAAACTATTCTTTATCCGCAGGTCAATATTTTGAAGTTAAAATTGAATATGTAGATATTACAGAAGAAGAATTTTACGAAGATATGAAAAAATTCGAAGAGGAACTAACCGACCTCTTCGAACAAAGTGCAATACTAGATAAGAAAATTTTAGAAGATTTACGTAATCTTAAGTTTAATAAAG
>JAWXUF010000011.1:0-33108 GCA_044432865.1 bacterium
TGGAGAAAGTTCAAATTTTCAAATCATATAACAAAGCAAGAACATAAAGACTATTCAAACTATTAATTTTGTCACTAATGTTTGAATGATTTTTAAGACATTTTCATTTTACATTGACATGAGAATAAAAAGTTTTTACATTTTATTTATTTTTATTTTTTATATCAATTTCTCTTTATAAAAATATAATATTAGACTATAATTATATTAAATAAAAGAAAGGTGATCTATTATGAAAATTTTAGGACTTATAGCTGAATATAATCCATTACATAATGGACACATTCATCATTTAAATGAAGCACAGAAACTAAACCCAGATATTACTATTGTAATTATAACATCTACATTCAATTCAAGGGGTGAAATATCTTTATTAAGCAGTACAGAAAAAACAAGAATATTACTAAATAATAATGTTGACATAGTAATTGAATTACCATTTATTTTAGGGAATCAATCTGCAGATTTATTTGCATATAATTCAGTAAGAATGCTAAATGAATTTGGTGTTACACATATTGTTTCAGGTAGTGAAAAAAATAATATAGAGTACATAAAGAAAATCGATAACGTCTCAAAATTGATACCATATAACAAACTTATTTCTGCAAATTTACAAAAAGGTTTATCATATAAAACGGCTTCAAATAGCGCTTTTTTAGAATTGAATTTAGAAATACCGAATAGCAACGATATGTTAAATTGGAAATATTATTCTGCAATACAAAAAATAAATAAAGGTATTGATTTATCATTTATCAAACGTGAAAAATGTAATTACTTAGACAAGCACCAAAGTGATAATTATATATGTAGTGCTACTAGTATTAGAGAAACAAAATTATACGATGGTTTCGTTCCTAATGAAGTAAAAAATATATTAGATAATAAAGGTTTTATAAATCATAATAATTTGGATAACTTAATAACATACAAACGAAATTCATCGTTAGATTTGAGTGAAATATATTTTATGGATGAAGGACTTGATAATGCTTTTTTAAAAAGCAAATCTAAATCATTTGATGAAATTGCTATAGAGTTAACTTCTTCTAGATATACTACTTCTAGAATTAGAAGAACATTGTTACAAGCATTATTCAATATTAAAAAAGATGATGCACTAATTTGTCTAGATGAATGTAAACCAAGAGTTTTAGGGTTTAACCAAAATGGGCAAAAACACTTGAATAGTATTAAAAAAACATGTAATTATTTTACAAATTTAAAGTCTAATATTAGTACAACATATGATATCGAAATTAGAATTTTAAAGATACTGTCAGATGCATATGGCATTGATTTTTTTAAAGAATCACAATCGTTACCAATAATAATAAAATAAAAGGAGCACCACATGAATATTAGTAATTTTTTTAATGAGATAAAGAGTGAACCGAAAGAGAACACAAATTCATTTGAGTTAAAATCAATTCTTATGTATTTCTTAGGATATTCAATTTTCGGAGTTTTAATCCTTACGATGATTGCTGCATCATATATTGCAAGTAGTGGGGTAGATATAACAGATGTAGATTTAGTTATGGAATTAACATTAGAATATGTATTTAAAACACAAATTTTCTTAGATTTATTTTTCCTAGGAATGTTTATAGTTATTTGGAGAGGTACATTATCATTTAAATCCCTTCAAAACATAAGTATTAAAAAGTTTATTACAACTACGCTTATTGCATCAATGTTCTTACTAGTTACAAACATTGTTCTTGGATTAGTAATTGAATCTATAGTAGGTTCTTCAAGTGGTGCTAATGAGGAAGCATTAGCTCAAATGATGGATGTAGCACCATATTCTCTTGTGTTTGCTGCAGTAATATTTGCACCAATCATTGAAGAAATTATTTTTAGAGGATGTATATATAATTTAGTTGAAAAGAAAACAAATTCAATATTAGCTATCATAGTTTCAGGAGCTATCTTCGGATTCATTCATATTATGGGTGGTCTAATGGAAGGTAACATGCTAGAACTTGTATATTTTATTCAGTATTTCATAATGGGAGCATTATTTGGATTCTTTTATTACAAAACTAAAAACATTCATTTTTGTATTGCAATTCACATGATTAACAACTTAATTGCTGTTGCATTAATGTTTCTAACATAAATAAAAACCTAAGTATAAATTATACTTAGGTTTTTATTTTAATCTTTTTTTAACTTCTTCTAAACTAGGCATAGCAGGAATAGCACCATACTTTTGAACACATAAACTTGCTGTTGCATTTGCAAATCTAGCGTATTCTTTTAAATCATCTAAATTACTATCTATACCATTTTCTGAAATTTTATTCAAGAAAGCTCCCCAAAATGCATCACCTGCACCAGTTGTATCAATCACTTCACTCTTAAATCCAGAAACCAATGCTCCACCTTCTTTGTTATAAACGTAACATCCATCTTTACCTAATGTTACAACAACAACCTTGATTCCTTTATTAAACAAGTATTTAGCAGCATCTATGTAGTTATCACAATCTGTTAGCAATTCTACTTCATCGTCAGATAACTTCATTATGTTAGGAATAATACTCTTCATATATTTTGAAGCTTCTTCTACACTGCTCCATAAAGAGGCTCTATAGTTAGGATCATATGAAATAATAGAACCATTCTCTTTAGCTATTTCAATCGCTTTATAGGTTGTACTTCTAACAGGTTCGTGAGTTAAAGACAAACTCCCAACATGTAATATTTTAGTATCTTTTATTAAATCAATATTTAGATCTTCAATAGTTAGTTGTGTATCTGCTCCGGGTTTTCTAGCAAACGAAAATGTTCTTTCTTTAAACTCATCTAAATCTACAAATGCTAAAGTTGTGAAAAAATTACTATCAAGAATAAATCCAGAAACATTAACATTAGCAGATACAAGTGTATCCTTTAAAAAGTTACCATGCATATCTAAACCTGCTTTACCAATGAAGCCCGTCTTTGAACCAAGATTAGTAGCACTAACTAATACATTAGCAACAGCTCCACCTGGATTTTGTTGAAATAGTTTTTTACCTTCTTTTATATCAACAAATGTAAAATCAATTAATATCTCACCTAAAGCTATGATATCAAACTTTTTTGACATAGTTATCACCCTTTCATTTATTTTGATGGATCAACTAAAAATTTACCTAAACTTCTTTTAGACGGATCTTTAAGAACATCTTCTAATTCCTTTAATGAAATAATATCATAAATCATTGAAGATACATCGATTTTCTTATTATCAATAAGGTCTAATGCTCTTTGTTGTGTACAAGGATTAATAAAAGATGATGTTATAATTAACTCTTTTTTAAATATTTCAAATGGTTTAATTTCAATTGTATCATCAGGTGCAGTAAGTCCAAACATCATTACTAAACCTTTGTTACCACAAATATCAATTGCTAATTCAATAGTTTTTGTTTTACCAACACATTCAATAACTTTATTCACTTGAATATTATTATTTGAAAGAACTTCTTTAACATTTGAATTGATAGGATCAATACATAATGAAGCACCCATATCTAGCGCAATTTTGCATTTAGAATCTACAGGTTCTAATAATACAATTTTAGCAGCACCAGATAATTTTGCTAATTGAAGCATAATTAAACCAATCATACCACCACCAATAATTGCAACATTATCACCATGTTTAATATTACACATATCAATACCATGAATACAGCATCCTAATGGTTCTACCATAGCACCTTCATTAAAACTTGTATCATCACCAAGTTTGTACACTGCTTTCTCATTTACAGCACAATACTCTTTAAATCCACCATCTTCTGTAATTCCATAGATTACCATGTTTTCACAATAATGAGTTAAGCCATTTCTACATGGTGTACATTTCCCACAATAGCAATTTGGATCAACACAAACTCTATCTCCAACCTTAAAGTTAACAATAGAACTTCCCACTTCTGTTATTACACCTGAAAACTCATGACCTAAAACGGTTGGTTTAGTAACATCTGCAGAACCCTTTGAACCATGATAGATGTGTACATCAGTACCACACACACCACATGCTTTTACATTAATCATGACCTCATCGTGCTTTAATTCAGCTTTATTTAAATTCTCTAACTTTATATTTTCTTTACCGTAATACACTGCACTTTTCATTTATATTTTCCTCGTTCAACTAAAATTTATTCATATATAAAAGTATATACTTTTATATTGTTAATGTCAATAAATAACACATACGGATACACTATCAACTACTTTAAAAAATGGCTTAGTAAACCCATTTTTTAAATAAAGAAAACCTATAAAGATTTCTTTATAGGTTTTACTTAACTAACAAGTATTTGTATAATGCACAAATTGTTTTTGCATCAGCAATCTCGTTAGATAAAATCATTTCATTAATTTTTTCTAGTGGTACAAATTCAAATTCAATCACTTCATCTTCATCTAAATTTAATTCACCTTTTTCAATTTCTGTAACAAGATAAAGTTTTATTACTTCATTACAATAACCAACCGTAGGATAAATATCACCAAGAGAAATTATATTAGAAGCAACATATCCAGTTTCTTCTTCTAATTCTCTTTTAGCAGCTTCTAATGGGTCTTCATTCAACTCTAATTTCCCAGCAGGAATCTCATACATTACTTTATCAAAAGGGTATCTAAATTGTTTTTCTAATAACACTTTATTATCAACAACAACTAATACAGCTGCACCACCATTGTGATGCACAACTTCTCTTGTAGATTCATTACCATTAGGACATAGTACTGTGTCAACAGTCACTTTTATAATTCTTCCATCAAATATTAAATTACTATTCAATTTTTTTTCTCTCATACAATCCTCCTGTAATAATTAATTTTTATATTACAATTATATACTAGAAATAAAAATGATACAATACTATTGTATTGTACCATTAGTTATTAAAATCATTTTTATTGCATCTTTAGAATAATCATCAAGTTCAAATGTTAAACTCTTATCAAGAACACCTCTAGCAACACATTTAACAAATGTAGCATTAGATGGTATTAAATTAAGATTTTTTAACGAATCTATATTAACAATATCATTTTCATGGAATGCTCTACAAACTGTATCTGTATGTATTAAAGCTTTATTATTAATATCATGATTTGGCTTAACTCGTGATAAAACATCATTGTAAAACTCATTCGTTATAACGATATCTTTAACAACATCTTTACAAATAGAAGTAATATTATTACCTACTAAAGTACTAGCGTTGAAGTTTGTTAAAGATTTAGATGTTTTAGCACTTACGATTTCTTTAATTAATTCTTCAGAAATTAGTTTATCAAAACCTCTGTTTTCTTGGTAGTAGTTAACCATTACAAAATTCGCATCTTCTACAATTTTGTTAGTCGCAGCTATATGATCAATTAATTCATAAGCAAATCTAACTTCATTCATTGATTGAACTTTCATTCTAATCGGTGTGTTAGCAAATGCTTTTTTATCACTAAAATCTTTATACTTGAATTCAGGACTTAGTTCATCAACATTTACATTTAAATATAAATATAAAGTGTCAATTTCAATATCAATTTTTGCTAAATTTACTTTCCCAACTGTGAAAGCATCATAGTTCCAAGATACCTTAGATTTTGATTTCGCATATGAAAGTAATTTATTTTTAATTAGATTATGATAATCTTTTGTAAAATCTTTACTTAAATTTAATCTTGCTTCATATGATTCATTATATGTAACAATCACGACATTGTCATTTTCTTTTCTAGCAATAACAATATCTTTGTAATTATCATCAAAATCAACCATTTCATCTACTTCATTAATATCAGCAAATGGTCTTTCCTCATTATTAACTGCATCGAATAATAAACTTTCAATCTCAGGAGTTATAGTAATATTATTTTCTACTAATAAAGTTCTAACATCATTATTAGAAAGCAGACTACCAATTTCACTATATATTTTTTTATTACCTGAACTTAGTTGTTCTAATAAAATTTCTTTAGTAAGTTGATTTTTATACAAATCATATCCTAAAACATAATTTTCCTCTAACTCTGCTACTAAATCACTAACTGAGACAGTATTTCCGTTAATATCATAGATGATATTTATTTCATTTCTTAAATTATTTATTAAAATACCTGTCGATAATTCATTGTTATTAAAATCATAAACTGATAACCCTTGGTGAATTTCACTAATAAGTTCTTCTGAAGATAACTCTTCTTTACCTTTTGTAAAAACACCATGTATATTAATTTGCAATTCTTTTACTAAATAATTAGAATCAACCTTCTCACCGTCTTCAACGATATATAGAGTTCCGTCCTTGATTAAATCAATAATATCTTTTTTAGCAATTTTTTTAGAAGTTGAATCTAATAAACGTGGTAGTACATTTCTATACTCATTAATAAATTCTGTAACACTTAATGGATCACCATATTCATTAAATACATTTGATTTTTTACCAAGTAATTTCTTTTCGTATTCATTTGTCATTTGTATGTTGTTTTGTTCGAAAATTTCAACTATTTTCCCAGAAGATAAAGTTTGATTGTTTTTACCATAATATTCGATGTTGTTTTGAATAATATATTGTTTAACATTTGCTTTTGTTAACTTAATACCATCGATATCATATAATTCTACAAATCCACATACATCTTTTAATAATTGTGTTTTAGTTACTTTCTTTCCTTCTAAATCCCTAACAATAATAGTACCTTCGTCAATCTTAGAAATTATATCATCAAAGAAAATTTGATTTTCATATTTATCATACATATCAGAATTATTTTCTAAACTTTCAGCCAATAATTCCTTATTTAATTCATTACCATATTTATCAAAAATAGCAGTATCTTTATTTTTTAATTCAGCAATAACGATTGAAGAATCTATTCTCTTACCGTACTCTGCAATTACTAAAATATTTTCTTCAAATCCTAATAGGATTCCTTCTTTAGTTAGTTTTTCACCATGTTCATTAAATAAATTAGGACTATTTGTATTATACTCTTTTAATAGTTCTTCATTCGATACTGGCTTATTAAACTCATTAAAAACATTACTTTCTACACTTTCAGCTTCTTCTTTAATTTTAAGTGCAGTATTTATATCTTTTACTAGAATCAGTTTAATAACATGCCCACCAAATTCGTCATATACAACTAATGTATCATTATTTATCATTTCTTGTAACTGATTTTTAGTTAATAAGTTTGAGTTTTGATCATATACGTTTGGAATTTCTTCAATAAATTCAATAACAAATTTCTCTTTACTTAATGGGTTATTAAATGCATCAAATACATTTGTATATAGCATTTCTCCTTCAAATTCATCTTCATATTCCGATTCATCATTAATTACTTCAGCTTCAGCATTCACTTCAGCATTCACTTCAGCATTATTCACTTCGCTAGTTTCAGTAAAATTAGTATCTACTAAACTTTGATCATCAGAAAAAATATCAGTTAAATCATAAGTAACATTTTCATCACTTTCTACATGTTGAGCCTCTTCATCAACTACAACATTATTTGAAGCTGCACCATTTTCAGAAAAGATATCAGATAAGTCATACAATTCATTTTGAGTTTCTGAACTTTCAATAGGTTGGTATGTTTCAACAGGTTGGTATGTTTCAACTGGATCTTCAGTGTATGCAACTTGTCCATCATCAAAGATATCTGATAAATCAATAATTTCTTCTTCAGATTCAATTGGAGTATCTTGGAAAATAGGGTTGCTGCTAATTGGTTCTTCTTCATATACCTCATTAGTATCATCAACAAAAATATCTTCTAAGTCTATTGCATTATCATTTACAACTTCTTCCATCTCTTGAGTGATTATAATATCATCTTCAAATGTTGGGAAAGCTTCTATAGGTTCTATATTTTCAACAACTTGAATTGAATCTTCTTTAGCAGGAGCATCTCCAAAGATATCTGATAAATCTATCACAGGATCATTAGACTGTTGAACAGTTATTCCACCATTTGATTGTGGGATAGCTTGTTGTGGCATCGGTTGCGCTGGTCTTTGTTGTACTGGCTGTGCAGGTTGTTGCATTGGCGCAGATACTAGTTGTCCTGGTACTTGATGTCCTTGCGGTGCTGGTACTGGTTGTCCTTGCGCATTTGTATATACTCTTTGTACTAATTGTCCTTGTGCATTTACATATGTTTGAACATGCGCTTGATTCATTGGTTGTTGCGGCATCTGTTGTACTGGTCTTTGTTGTACTGGCTGTGCAGGTTGTGCAGGTCTTTGTTGTATTTGTTGAGTAGGCGGAGCAATATTTGGCTCAGGTACAGCATTTACCTTTTGTTCATTACGTACTGAATTCAATAAATTATTAAATACATCATCTACTTCTTCAACATCAACGAATCCTTCTTTTACAACAACTCCACCATTATTTTGCGGATTTACTTGTGCAGTATATTTTGTAGGAGCAGTCGGAATTCTCGGTGCATTAGCAGAGGTACTTTTTCTAATTATTGGTTTATTTCTAAAATCATTATTTGTATTGTTGTCCATAGTTTTCAATTGTAATATATTATATATCAAGTAATAAATTGCAATATCCCCCTTTTTTAAAAGTTCTTAATTAAATATAAGTACTTATTTATAACATATTTTCTCTTTTTTTACAATTATTTTATAGAAAAAAAGACAAAAAAAGATAATCTTACGATTATCTTATGCAACTGTTCTTCTTTTAAAGTTTCCAACTATCCTTTTTACAGGACATGCAATAATGAAAACATGAGGATCAATCTCTTTTGTTAAATCAACTAATTTATATAATTCAAATGATGATACTACAACTTCAAGTACATATTTCTTTTTATGAGTATAAGCACCTTCACCATTCAGCATAGTAACTCCTCTACCAAATTCTCTTAATATCATAGAACTGATCTCTTCACCATCATCCGTTATTATTTCGATTTTCAGATGATTGTATGCAGTATGGATTTTATCAGTAACTAATGAAGTTGTGATAATACGTACTATTGTATATAAAGCGATTGCCCAACCAAATATCCCACCAGCAATAAGTGCTATAGATACATTGAAAATTAACGAAAAATTTCCAATTGAGATATTCTTTTTAAGAGATAATGCTTGTGCAAACACATCAATACCACCAGTTGATGCTCCTGCTCTTAGAGCTATTGCACCACCTATACCAACCATGCAACCACCTAGAAAAGCCATAATTAAATTATCAGATGCTGCAATCCCAAAATCAGGAACTTTAATAAATCCAAGTGTTAGAGTAGACTGAATTATAATTGATAACAATGAATATAATGCAAATTTTGTTGAGATGAATTTAAAAGCGATAATCAATATAGGAATGTTAATCAAAAAGATCAAGATACCAATTGATATTGTTTCACCAGTATTTTTCTCAATTATATTTACGATTAATTGGACTAACCCTGTAATACCACCAGAATATAATTTCGCAGGTTGTAAAAACCAAATCAATCCTAGAGCATATATACAAGACCCAAGAGCAACTATGAAAAATCGTTTATATTCACTTTTAATTACATTTAAAAATGCATTTCCTTTTTTTTCTTCACTCATATTATTTCACCATCGAACCAGGTTTCAGCCCATCAACTTCAATAAGTTTTAATGTTTTATTGTCTTCGGCACATAAAATCATACCATATGATTTTACCTTTCTGATTTCAATTTCTTTCAAATTTTTGATAACACAAACATTTTTACCAACCATTTCCTCTGGCGTGTAAAACTTTGCGATCCCACTTACTATTTGTCTAATTTCAGTACCAATATCAACTTTTGAAACTAAAAGTTTATCAGCACCATCATGCTTTTTACATTCTAATACTTTACCTATTACAATTTCAACCTTTGCAAAATCATCAATTGAGATTGTATTAGTAGGTTCTACTTTTACTTCTTCCTTAACAAACATCTTTTCAATATCTTTAATATCTAATCTATTGAATAGTATTGTTGGTTCTACAGTTTCATAACCTTTAACAGAACCAAACTTCAATGATTTATAATCATTTGCTGTAGTATTTAATTGTTTGAATATCTCTTTAGTTGTATTTGGGATGAATGCATTTAAAATGCTACTTGTAATTCTAATAGTTTCAAGTAAATTAAATAACACATTTTCTAACTCTGACGCTTTAGATTCATCATTTGCTAAAATCCACGGAGCAGTCTCATCAATATACTTATTTGCTCTTCTAAGAACAACAATAACTTCTTCAATTGCATCACTAACTTTAAGTTGATCCATTAATCCATCAACTTTTGATTGTAGTTCGTTACATTTGCTAATTAAATCTTCATCAAACTCTGTTGTTGCTTTATTCTTTTTAACACCATTTGCAAAATATTTTCTTTGCATTGTAATTGTTCTTTTAACTAAGTTACCTAATGTGTTAGCTAAATCAGTATTAGTTCTTTCAACTAATAATTCATGTGTAATTGTACCATCTTGTGCAAATGGCATCTCATGTAACACGTAGTATCTAACTCTATCAACACCATATGCCTCAACTAATTCATTTGTATATAATACATTACCTTTAGATTTACTCATTTTATTCTCACCAAATAAAATCCACGGATGTCCAAATATTTGTTTTGGAAGTGGTTGCTTAAGTGCCATTAAGATAATCGGCCAGTAAATAGTATGAAATCTTAAAATATCCTTACCAATTACATGTACATCTGCAGGCCAATATTTTTTATATAAATCACCATGTTTCCCATTTACATCAAAACCTAATCCAGAAATATAATTACTTAATGCATCAATCCATACATATGTGACATGTTTTTCATCGAACTTTACAGGAATTCCCCATGTGAAAGTTGATCTTGATACACATAGATCAGGAATATCATCTTTTAAGAAATTATTAAGCATTTCATTTTTACGACTCTCAGGTTGTATAAATGAAGGATTATCATTAATATGTTTTACTAATTTATCTTTATAGTTTTGAAGTTTCATAAAATATGCTTCTTCTTTTTCTACAGTTACACTAGCACCACAATCAGGACAACATTTATCTTTTAGCTGTGTTTCAGTGAAAAATGATTCACAATCTTTGCAGTAATTACCCTCGTAATGTCCTTTATAAATATCACCTTGATTATAAAGTTTTTCAAATATTTCTTGAACAACTTTTTTATGATCATTGTCGGTAGTTCTTATGAATCTATCATACTCTACATTTACTAAATCATAGATACCTTTTATTTTAGATGAAATATCATCACAAAATGCTTGAGGAGTTACTCCAGCAAGTTTTGCTTTTTCTTCAATCTTTTGACCATGCTCATCAGACCCAGTCATGAAATAGCAATCATACCCTCTAAATTTATTATATCTAACAATACTATCAGCAAGTATTGCTTCGTAAACGTTACCTATATGAGGTACACCTGATGTATAAGCTATCGCTTGTGTTAAGTAAAATTTCTTCATATTTATTCCTCCGCCCTAATGATGGGATATTTTTTTTATTAATTCATATAATTCATTTTTAAAGTATTTTATATCTTCGATTGTAATTGTTTCTTCTTCGTACTCTTCGAGTATAATTCCAACTACAATTCCTTTTTTAATTCCAAAAATAGAAGGTACACTCAATTTAGGAATTTTTGTATCTCTTAAATTAAAAAATTCATCTTCAACCATAACAGATTCTTCGTTTTCGTAATTAAGTAAATCAATTATTTTCTTATATTGAATTTCCTGTTCAATAGTATTACATTTTCTAAAATCATCAACAGAATCTTTATTTCCAACTCTAGAATCTAAATTAAATATAGTTGTGTAATTTTTTTCTGCAACTTCTTCAATTAGTGGATTTATAACCCTACAGTTTTTACACCATGTACCACCAAAATAAAAAATAAAGGTTTCTTTATTATTAATTTTATTTTCGAATTGTGAAAAATCTATTTCAACTATTTCCTTTAATTTACATTCCATATAAAGTCCTCACATATTAGTCTTCCTTGTTAGAATACTCTTTATACAATTCTTGTCTTTCAACACCTAAGCGTTTTGCAACAATTCCTATTGCTTCATTCTTACGTTTACCAGCTAGTATTAATTCATTGATTTGTTCGAACTTGTCAATTTCATTATAGTCAATTACTGTGTTACATCCTTCAACGACAATAACCATTTCACCTTTTAGGTCATCACACACTTCAATAACATCTTCAATATTACCTCGTATTATCTCCTCGAATTTTTTAGTAAGTTCTCTACATAATGCAATGTTTCTGTTTCCAAAAACACTTAGCATATCAATAAGTGATTCTTTAATTCGATGAGGTGACTCATAAAATATTATAGTGTTTGTATTATCTTTGATTGATTGTAATTCCTTTATTCTTTTAGTTGTTTTATTATCTAAGAAACCATAAAACATAAAATGATTAGGTGCAATGTTTGATACTATTAATGCTGTAAGACATGCACTTACTCCAGGAATTGGCACAACTGAAAAACCTTCTTGTAACGCCATTTTCGATGCAAAGAAACCAGGGTCAGATATAACCGGCATACCAGCGTCACTAACCAAAGCAACATTAATTCCATTTTTTAAATATTCAACTATTTTTTTGTAAGATGTTTCTTTATTAAATTCTTGATATATTTCTAATTTATTTTTTATATTGTAATGATTTAATAATACTCTAGTAACTCGTGTATCTTCAGCAAATATAACTCCAACTTCTTTAAGAGTGTTTACAGCTCTAAAAGTCATATCTTCAAGATTACCGATAGGAGTTGCAACTAAGTATAATTTTGCATCATCATTACTAAAACTTTTTTGTCTATCCATTACTCTTTTATAATACGAGATGCTCTTTCTCTTAAATCTCTTTCATCATAGATAACAGACATTAACTCTCTTCTTCTTTCAGCAGTAATATCAAATGTTTTTTGAAGTTTTTCTAAAAATAAATGTTCAGTTGTGTTATATAAATCTTCACTCATAGAAATCATAACTAAATTTAAAAATACAATATTTTTAACAACTCTATTTGCTTTTTTGAAAAATTCAATTGTATCATCAATAGATGAACTATTTTCAAATGAATATTCTGATACAACATGTCCTACCTCGTGAAACATTCTACCTAATAGTTTTGTTTCTAACTCTGTTGCAGTACCATCGATATCCACCATGTACATCGCTAAATCTAAAAACTTTAATTTTTCTTTCTCTTGTAATAATGATAAAAACATATTAATTCCTCCTATTTTCTATTATAAATTTCTAATACTTCTTCAGTCCACTCACCATTATCGCTGTGAACAATTAATGGCGGTAATACTATTACCCCACCAGTATTATTAGTTTTCTTCGCCTCTAATAATATATGATTGCAAGTTTGTCCTTCTTTTGGATATATAAATCTTAATCTTTTTAAAGATAAATTATATTTATTTAATGTTAAAATTATTTCATCTAATCTTTCTGGTCTATGTACCATCGCTAGATATCCACCATTATTTAATAATATTGATGACTCTTTTACAACATCATCTAAATTACATTCAACTTCGTGTCTTGCTATTGTCTTAAATTCACTTTTATTAATATTAGAATCTTCTTGATATTTAAAAAATGGTGGATTAACAATAACTAGATCGTATTTTTGTCTACCAATCTTCTTGTTAATATCAATTAAATTATCATTAATAAAATTTATATTAGTAAAACCATTTAATTCATTTGATTTAATAGCTAACTCAAATGCTTTTTTTTGTAACTCTATTGAGGTAATTTGTTTAGATGTTCTCAAAGTTAAATAAAATGATATTGCACCATTACCACTACATAATTCAACTATACTATTTACTTTTTGGTTAATAGTTGCAAAATCAGCTAATAGCAATGAATCAATTGAAAATGAAAACAAATCTGAATCTTGATAAATCTTTATTTTAGGATATCCTAAAAGTTCATTTAATACTTCCATTATTTTCTCTTATCGTTTCTTGATTTTTTAATTTCTAAAATTTCTGAATGTTCGATATATTGGAATGTATCATTTTTAAGATTTTTCACTTTGAATTTTTTTCTTAAAACATCTACAGTTAAAATTTTAGCGTCACCATCTTCTGTCTTTACAATATCCCCAGCATCAGGTAATCCTTTTCTATAAAATTCATACGTTTCATTTTCAAATTTAATACAACACAATAACTTACTACAACATCCACTGATTTTTTGAGGATTAAGACTTAAATTTTGATTTTTAGCCATCTTAATACTAACATTTTCAAACTCACCAATAAATTTATTACAACATACAATTAATCCACATGGTCCAATTGCTCCAAGCATTTTAGCCCCTTCTCTTAAACCAACTTGTCTTAGTTCAATACGAACCTTAAACATTTCAGCTAAAGATTTAACAAGAACCCTAAAATCTACTCTTGATTCTGATTCAAAATAAATAATTAGTTTTTGTCTATCAAGTGTATACTCACACGAAAGATATTTCATATCAAGCTTATTATCTTTAATCAATTTAATGATTTTCGGATTATTTTTCTTTTCATCTTCTAAATTTTTATTGTAATTTTCTAAATCTTTTTTTGAAGTTTTTCTAAGTATAGGTTTAATTTCAGTTTTAACTTCCTTTGGACACTCTAGTTCTTCTCCAACAATAAAACCTAATTCAACACCTCTTGCAGTTTCAACAACAACCATATCACCATTTTTCAAAGTTAGATTGTTAACTCCAAAGTAATATCTTTTTCCAGCTTCCTTAAATTTCACTCTACAAACTTTCAACTAATTACACCTCCATTCAGTATCATAATCAATTTGACAACATTCAAATTTATATTACTATTATACAATAATTTATGTTCTAATTCCACCAATTCATCTATGATTTCACCTATATAACTCATTTTATACAATTTTTTTAACGTAGTGAAATCAACATTAGGAAAAGTAATTGAATCTTTTCCGACCATAACTAAGTATAAATCCTTAAACAGTTCTTGTAACAAGTTAATAAAAAGTATTAAATTCTTATGATTACCTAATAAATCTTGATTTTCTTTATAAAAGAAAGTTATATCTCTAATATTTAATTTTTCAATGAACTTGTATGTTAAATCAATCATTTCAAGTTCAATTGATCCATTCAACAAACCAATACACTTATCAACGTCATTTTCTATATGTGGAAGGATATTGCAATATTTCTCATCTACATTCATACTCTTTAACTTATTTACTAAAAAATCATAACTAAGTTCATTCATTGATAGTGAAATAACTCTAGACTTAATTGTTGAAATAATGAAATCCGGCTTTGTTGTAAGGAGTATTCCATATGTTTGAGAAGATACAGGTTCCTCAATAAACTTAAGTAATTTATTTTGTGTATCAACAGACATTTTATCTGCATCTTCAATTATATATACACGTGGACCTTCTAATGCAGCTGTAGATGAAAACTCCTTTTGCAATTTTGCAATTTCATCTACAGTTATAAGATTCTTATTAGTAGAAATATATACTAAATTAAGGAATTGCTTATTTAATATTTGTTTACATGTATTACATTGTAGGCAAGGAACTTCTTCTTTACACCATAACATACAAACAAAATATAAAGAAGTTTCTAATTTACCAACACCTTTTGGACCCTCAAACATATATGCATGAGATAATCTATTTTGTTTTTTACTATTACTAAGAAATTCTAATACACTTTTTTGAGTATCTAAGATGTCCATAAATTTACTCCTTTACTATTTTTAAAATTTTATTATATAAAACATCAATCATTTCATCTAGAGGAAGTGTTCCATCTATAACTTCTACTCTATCACTATATTTATTAGCAACTTCTAAATATCCATTATAAACTCTATTGTGAAACTCAACTTCTTCTAAATCAAGTCGATCTTGCTTTTCTCTATTCTCTATTCTTTTTAATGCAATATTTGGTTTTACATCTACAAAGAATGTTTTTTCAGGCATATATTTTAGAGCATACTTGTTAATATCTAACACATCATCAAACCCTAATCCTCTTCCACAACCTTGATACGCAAGACTAGAGTCTAAATATCTATCACATAAGACAATCATACCCTTCTCTAAAGCAGGTAATACTTTTTGATGTAAATGCTGTGTTCTACTTGCTGCATATAATAGAGCCTCTGTTTCATATGTCAACTCTGTATTTTCAATATCTAAAATAATATTTCTAATATCCTCAGAAATTTTTATACCACCTGGTTCTCTAGTGACAACTACTTCGAATCCTAATTTTTTCAGTCTATCTTGAATTTCTAGAATAGCAGTTGATTTACCACTACCTTCTCCACCCTCAAAAGTTATAAAGTTTTTCATTTGTTATCCTCCTAATATTTTACTTCCATAAGGTATAAACCTTGTGGTAACGCCATTTTATTGGAAAGTTTAGGATCTTTTTTTTCTATAATCGAATAAAATTCTTCTACAGATAATTTCCCTAATCCAACCTCAATTAAAGAACCAACCATTTTTCTTATTTGATATCTAAGAAAACCATTACCGTGAAATTTAATTTCTACATAATCATTATGTGCTATTATCTCCGCTTTGTAAATAGTTCTCACTGTATCTTTTAAAACATTTATTTTACTACTGCAAAAACCTTTGAAATCATGTTCTCCAACAACTCTATCTAATGCATCACTCATCTTAGCTAATTCAATATTTGGATAGTACCCGAAATAGTTTCTATCAAAGACACTGAAATTTTCCATTTTCAAAAGATAAGAATACATTTTTTCTTTAGCACTGAATCTAGCATGGAAATTATCACTTTCATGTGTAACAGAAATCACTTTAATATCATCAGGTAAAAATGAATTAATAGATATCATCCACTTATACTCTGGTATTTCCATTATAGTTTCAAAATGCACAACTTGTCCTTTCGCATGAACAAATCGGTCTGTTCTTCCACTCCCGTATACTTTAGTAATAGTACTATCAATACTTGAAACAGCTTTAACAATCTCATCTTCGATATTCAGTAAGTTATTTTGGTGTTGAAATCCAAAATAATTAGTACCATCATATTCAATTTTTAATTTTATTATCATGCTATCACCTGTAATGTTATGACGTATGCTAGTGCACCAAAAACTAATAAAAATCCGATATAGTCTTGAATTTTATACTCAAGAACATTCAAATTACTTCTTTCTGCACCGATTACATAACCCCTTGATTCCATAGCACAAGCTAAGTCATCCGCTCTTTTGAAAGATACAACGAACATAGGAATTAGTAATGTTATAATTTGTTTCATTTTTTGAATAATACTTCCCTCACTAAAATCAACACCTCTACTTGCTTGCGCTTTTAAAATCTTATTAGTTTCTAATAGAAGTGTGGGAATGAACCTTAAAGTCAATGAAATCATTAATGATATCTCTGATACAGGTAGCCCAATGTATTTAAACGGCTTTAAAACGCGTTCTAGCCCTGTATTCAAATCAATCGTTGATGTTGTTAGGGTAAGGAGTGTAGAAAGCATTATAATGCAGAATAATCGCACCACAAAGAATACTCCTTTGTTTACTCCATCATCAAATATATTAAAACTATAGGAATGTAAAAAACCATTTGAAAAATCTACATATGCATATAAACAAAATATACCAATTAATATAACAATTAGGTATAACAAATTAAAAGGGACATGTTTTTTAGTGAATATATAGAATGTAATAATAAGTATTGTTAGTGCTATGTGCCAATAAGTTACTGTTAAATTGAATGTATGCAATAGTGTACCTTCTGTTGAATATATCAATTGTAACACGAAACTAAATAGTGATATAAATATTATCGGTTTTAAACTCTTTAATATGTGTATTAAAGGTAATCTCGCTGTGATTACGATAAGTAGCAAAACACCAAGTGTTGCGATAATATGGTAAATAGTAGGCATCATAAATATAACAACCATCAATATGATTACACTTAGTATTTTAAATCTAGGATCTAGTCTATAAATCCAACTATCCCCTTTTAAATATTGTCCAATAGTAATATTAAAGTCCATTATCTTCACCTCTTAATACACAAAATAATTCATCTAAATCAGTAATTGAATGTTCAATTCCTAACTTTAATTCATTATTTATTTCATCAATCAATTCGACAATTAACGGCTTAGATAAGTGATATTCTTTATAAGTATTATTAGAGAATAATTCATGTTTAGATCCATCAAAAGTCATTTCTCCATCTTTCAAGACAATCATTCTTTTAGCATATTTATATGCAATATCCATATCATGAGTAATCATTATTATTGTTTTTTGAAACTCTTTGTTAACTCGGCTAAAAAACTCCATAATATCTTTTGAACCTTTCGGATCTAGACCACGTGTCGGTTCATCTAGTAATAAAATTTCTGGTTCGTAAGCTAATATTCCAGCTATGGCAACCTTTCTCATTTGACCACCTGATAATTCAAATGGAGATTTATCTAACAAATGCTCTATTTGCAACAACTTAGCATATTTAAGTGCAGATTGTTCGGCTTCTTCTTTCGAAAATCCAAAATTAATAGGACCGAACATAATATCCTTTAGTACAGTTTCTTCAAATAATTGATATTCTGGAAATTGAAAAACAAATCCAATTTTTTTACGTACATCTTTCATTTTAGGGTTATTTCTTTTTTTCGAAGTTATAACTTTATCAAATACATGAACCTCACCACTTGAAGGTAACACTAGTCCGTTAATGTGATGTAATAAAGTTGTTTTTCCACTTCCAGTATGTCCCAAAATGGTAACAAATTCATCTTTTTCATTAATTCGTATATTTATATTTTTAAGAGCCTTCTCATCATTTTTTTTCGAATACGAAAATTCTACTCCTTTGAACTCAAGTGCCATAGTAAATCCACCAACTTTTTATTTTCTTTTAATTTTTCATCTGTTTTAACCATGGTATATGCCTTAGTATAAAATGGCATATCAAGATTAGAGCTAATTAACAACTCTTCATTTGTAAATATAACTTCAGGTTTATCCTTTGCTATAATATTTCCATCCTTTAATACAACTACAGTATCACTAAACTTAGCTAAATTTAAATCATGTGTAATTGTAATAATAGTTTTATCTTTCATCTGTTGAATTACCTTTATTAACTTAGATATATCTTCTACACCCTTTGGATCAAGCATAGATGTTGCTTCATCAAAGATGATATAATCAGTATTTAATGCAAGTACAGATGCTATTGCTACTCGTTGCTTTTGACCACCCGATAAATTATGCGGTTCTGAATTCACGAATTTGTCCATACTAACTAAAGATGCAGTCTCATCAATTATCTTGTTCATTTCATCAACTGCAACAACTCTATTCTCAAGTCCGAATGCAATATCATGTTTTACAGTTACACCAACAAATTGATTGTCTGGATTTTGAAAAACAATACCTATTTTTTTCCTGATATCATTGATTGTATCTTTATTAAAGGGAATATCATCAACAATTATTTCTCCTTCACTTTTCTCAAGAATACCAATCAAAATTTTCGATAATGTTGATTTACCACTACCATTATGCCCAACAATACTGATCCATTCTCCTTTTTTTATATCTAAATTTATATTTTTCAATACATTTTCCTTTTTATTATAGGAAAAAGAAACGTTTTTTATTTGTATCATATAATCACCTTCACTTTTATAAGTATACCATAAATTATATATGAATACTATTAATTTAATAAAGCATACTTATAAAAATAAAAGAAAAGAGACTGCGTCCAGTCTCTTTAAATTTATTATTCTACAAAAGCGATAATAGCCATTTCAGTTGCATCACCACGACGAACACGAGTTCTAATTACTCTTGTATATCCACCATTACGAGTTGCAAATTTAGGAGCTATTTCATTGAATAGTTTTTGTAAAGCAGTATTTCCTTCAGTATCAACTTCGTTACGGATTAATTGAGCCGCTTGACGACGAGAGTGAAGAGTATTTGTTTTACCTAATGTTACCATTTTATCAGCTAATCTTTTTAATTCTTTAGCTTTAACAACAGTAGTTTCAATGCTTCCATTAAGAATTAAGTCAGTTACTAAATCACGTAATAATGCTTTTCTTTGTGCACTATTGCGTCTTAATCTACTATATCCTGCCATTATAAGTTCCTCCTTTTAAGATTATTCTCTATTTAATCCTAGTTCTAAACCATCAAGTTTTTCTTTAACTTCTTTTAATGATTTACGACCTAAGTTTTTTACCTTCATCATATCTTCTTCTGATTTACCAATTAAATCAGAAACGCTATTGATTCCAGCTCTTTTTAAACAGTTGTAAGAACGAACAGATAAATCTAACTCATCGATAGACATGTCTAAAGTTGTATTAGAACCTTTTTCATCTTTTTCTGTCATATAGTCTGTATCACCAGCATATTCACCTAAATCAACTACAACATTTAAATGTTCAATCATCATTTTTGAAGCGATAGCTAAAGCTTCTTTAGGATTAATTGATCCATTTGTTGTAACTTCGATTGTAAGTTTATCACAGTTAGCTACGTTTTCACTTCTAGTTTTATCAACTTGGAAAGTTACGTTCTTAACTGGAGTATATAATGAATCGATTGCAATAGTATTTACTATTCCTTTAGTGAAAGCTTTGTTAGCATCAGCACCAACATAACCAACACCACGGCGAACTGTTAACACCATATCTAATTTACCACCTTTTGATACTGTAGCAATATGTTGATTTGGGTTAATGATTGTTACACCTGAGTTTGAAGATACAATAATATCTCTTGCGCAAACATCACCTTCATTCGCATGAACTTCAAAAGTTTCTTCGAAATTAGGGTCAGTAGAATCAGAAGATAATACCACTCTTTTTAAATTTAAAACAATTGTCATTACGTCTTCTACAACACCATCAATTGACATGAATTCATGTTCTGCACCATCAATTTTAACATTAACAATTGCAGTACCTGGAAGAGACGATAATAAAATACGACGTAAAGAATTACCTAATGTAATTCCAAACCCTCTTTCAAGTGGAGTAATGACAAATCTTCCATAATTACCGTCGTTAGAAAGTTCTTCTACTTCAGTTTTCGGTTTATCAAATTTTAAATCTTTCATTTAATATCCTCCTAATAATATGATTATCCTCTTGGGCGTTTTGGAGGACGGCATCCATTATGAGGAACTGGAGTAACATCTTTAATAGATGTAATTTCTAATCCAGCTACTTGTAATGAACGGATTGCTGCTTCACGTCCTGGACCTGGTCCTTTAACGCTTACCTCAACTTTTAATACACCTTGATCCATAGCAGCTTTTGCACAAGCCTCACTTGCCATTTGTGCTGCGAATGGAGTCGATTTACGACTTCCTTTATATCCTAAAGCTCCTGCGCTGCTCCATGCTAATGCATTTCCAGCTGGATCTGTAATAGTGATAATCGTATTATTGAAAGTCGAATGAATGTGAGCTACACCTGCTGGTATATTCTTTTTCACACGACGTTTTTTAACTACTTTACGTGCCATCCTTAATGACCTCCTTTATTATTTCTTTTTACCAGCCATTGTTTTAGCTGGGCCTTTGCGTGTACGACTGTTATTTCTAGTGTTTTGTCCGCGTACAGGTAATCCTCTACGGTGACGCATACCTCTATAACAACCGATTTCCATTAATCTCTTAATGTTAAGAGTAACTTCTCTACGAAGATCCCCTTCTACTTTTACTTTACTTACTTCAGTACGAATTCTACCTAATTCATCATCATTTAAATCTTTAACTCTTGTTGATTCATTAATTTTTGCATTAGCTAAAACTTGTTGAGAAGTTGTAAGACCGATACCATAAATATAAGTCAATGAGATAACTACGCGTTTATCTCTTGGAATATCTACACCTGCTATACGTGCCATACTGCACCTCCTATAATATTATCCTTGTCTTTGTTTGTGTTTTGGATTTTCACAAATAACCATTACGCGGCCATTTCTTCTAATGACTTTGCATTTATCACACATTGGTTTTACTGATGGTCTAACTTTCATCTTTAATACCTCCAATATTTTTTGTTATTACTTACGTCTGTAAGTAATGCGGCCACGTGTTAAATCGTATGTTGATAATTCAACTGTAACTTTATCCCCTGGTAAGATGCGTATGTTATTCATACGGATTTTACCAGAAACGTGTGCCAAAATTTGATGACCGTTTTCTAATTCTACTGTAAATTTTGTATTTGGTAATACATCAATTACTTTTCCCTCAAGTTCAATTATATCTTCACTATTTTTTGCCATTGTATCCTCCTTAAAGTGTTGTTAAAATCTCATATCCGTCATCTGTGACTAAGATAGTATGTTCATAATGAGCACTTTTCTTTTTATCACATGTAACAGTAGTCCAATTATCTTGTAAAACTTTAACTCTTTTAGTCCCAATGTTAATCATTGGTTCTATAGCTAATGTCATACCAGACTTTAACACTGGTCCACTATGAGGCTTTCCAAAATTTGGAATAGCAGGATCTTCATGTAAGTTCTTTCCTATTCCGTGTCCTGTAAATTCTTCAACTACGCCATAATCGAAAGATTTAGCATATTTTTCTATCGCGTGACTAATATCACTTAAGTGTGCTTGAGCTTTAACAAAACTTAAACCTTGAAATAAAGATTCTTTAGTTCTGTCCATTAACTCTTGATCTTCTTTCGATATTGTTCCCACAGCATAAGTCCATGCTGAATCACCATGATATCCTTTATAATTTGCTCCGATATCAATAGCAATTATATCTCCATTTTTTAATATTGTATTAGCGGATGGAATACCATGTACTACAACTTCATTCACTGATGCACAAATGCTACCAGGAAATCCGCCATATCCCTTAAAGGATGGAATTGCATCATTATCTCTAATCACCTTTTCTACTATTTGATCTAACTCTAAAGTAGATATACCAGGTGCAACATGTTTTGCAACTTCAGCATGAGCTAAAGCGACAATTCTACCTGCTTGCCTCATTAATTCAATTTCTCTAGGGGATTTAATAGTAATCATTTATTCACCTAGCTTTGCAATTAAATCTGCAAAAACCTTTTCGACTGGTTGGTCACCATTAACTTCAATTAGTAAGTTAAATTTAGAATAAAAATCTAATAAAGGTTGAGTTTGTTGAGTGTACACATCTAAACGGTTACCCGCTGTTTCGATTGTATCATCTTTTCTAGTGATTAATTCACTATTACAAACATCACAAATACCATCTTGTTTAGGTTTTTGGAATGTAACGTGGAATGTTGCACCACAACTTTTACAAACTCTTCTACCTACAATACGATCAATTAAGATTTTGCTATCAACGTTAACGTTAACAACAGCATCTAATTTATATCCTAATTCATTTAGAATATTATCTAATGATTCAGCTTGTTCAAGATTTCTAGGAAATCCATCTAAAAGGAAACCATTAGTTTTGCAATCATCAGCTGATAATCTATCACGGACTATTCCAATTGTTACATCATTAGGTACTAAATGACCTTCATCCATATAACTTTTAGCTAGTAAACCCATTTTAGTTCCATTTTTGATTGCTTCACGAAACATGTCTCCGGTAGAGATATGTGGAACATTATATTTATTTACGATATTACTTGCTTGTGTACCCTTCCCTGCTCCTGGAGGGCCCATAATTAATAATTTTTTCATATTAAATACTCCTTAATCTCTAGTTAATCCAGAAACTGATGCGTCTTTTACTTCAGATTCTAATTGTCTAAATGTTTCAATAGCTACCCCAACAACAATTAATAAACTTGTTCCCCCAACAGTAATTACACCTGCTTCAGCTGTTGTAAAATTGAATACATTCGACATAACAACAGGAATTAAAGCTAATACCGCTAAGTATGTTGCACCTAATAAAGTAACATTAAATAACACTTTAGAAATAAAGTTTTTTGTTTCATCTCCAGGTCTAACACCTTGAATGAAGGCATTTGATTTTTGAAGATTATCATTGATTTTCTCAGGATCGATTTGCATAAATGCATAGAAGAATGAGAAAATAAATACTAAGAATACATATAACATTAAACCTAAAGGTTCCGTATACGTAAAGATTTGATTAATCCAGAATGTAAATGTATTATCATCCGCACTATATCCAAGTAAACCTACTAGTGTAGTCGGTAAACTCATTAATGTCGAAGCAAATATTACAGGAATTACTCCTGATGAATTTAACTTGATTGGAATGTCAGATGTACTTTTACCTTGACGATTAGCATAGTTAATCGGGATTTTTCTTGTTA
The DNA here is from genome assembly GCA_044432865.1 of bacterium. GTDB lineage: Bacteria > Bacillota_I > Bacilli_A > Acholeplasmatales > Anaeroplasmataceae > JAWXUE01. Next base: position 24,426 of record JAWXUF010000011.1, read on the forward strand.
TTGCTTCTAGGAATACTACCCCTACAATTACAGCAACATAAAGTACAATTATAGTAATGAAACTTGCAATGTTACTTGTAGTAACAGTTTCACCTACTAAATATTTACCATATAAAGTTGTAAACATAGATGGTAATGAAGAAACAATACCAGCAGAAATGATCATTGATGATCCATTTCCAATACCATGTTTTGTAATTAAGTCGGCTAACCAAATTACAAAAGATGACCCTGCAGTAATTATAACAGCCATATAAATATAATATAGAATATATAATTCAGGGTTGTTAATCATTAACGGTTCTAAAAGGTTACTTGGATGAACTCCTAAACCTAATAGTAAAGCTAACGCTTGAATAAATGCTAATAAAACAGAACTGTATCTTGTAACACGATTTAGCTTTTGTTTACCGGCATCACCTTGTTCCTGCCATTCCTTGAATTTAGGAATAACCAATTGTAATAATTGAATTACAATTGATGCAGTAATATAAGGAGAAATACCTAGGGCAAAAATACTAAATTGACCTAAAGCCCCACCACTAAACGTATTTAAGATACCTAAGAAACTATTCTCTTGAAACGCTGAGTTTAAAGCGGTAGTATCTATTAAAGGTATAGCAATATACGCACCTATTTTAAACACTAATAACAATCCTAATGTAATCATTATTCTTCTTAAAAGTGTTTTGTTACTTAAAATTAGTTTTGCTTTGTTTAACAATTTAAATCACCTCAACGCTTCCGCCAGCCGCTAAAATAGCTGCTTCAGCAGATTTACTGAATTTGTGAGCTTTTACTGTTAATTTATTTTGTAATTTTTGATCTTCGTTTAAGTTTCCTAAAACTTTTAATCCACCAAGTATTTTAGAAATCATACGTTTTTCTAATAATAACTCAGGAGTAATTACAGTATTGTTTTCAAATACTAATAAATCTTGAATATTAACAATTGCATATTCACGACGGTTAATGTTTTTGAAACCTCTTTTTGGTAAACGTTGGAATAAAGGTAATTGTCCCCCTTCAAATCCTGGACGTACTCCTCCACCTGAACGAGCGTTTTGACCTTTATGACCTTTACCAGAAGTTTTACCTAACCCACTACCAATACCGCGTCCTAGACGTTTTTTAGAATGTCTAGCACCATCTACAGGTTTTAATTCATTTAACATAGAAAGGCACCTCCTTATTTTTGTTCAACAATTTTTACTAAATGTTCGATTGTTTTGATTTGACCGCGAACGGCATCATTATCTTCTTTTACTACAGTTTTACCGATTTTAGTTAATCCTAATGCTTTTGCCGTAGCAACTTGATTAGGTTTACGTCCGATTAAACTTTTTACTAAAGTAACTTCATATTTCATAATTACTCTCCTAACAACTGTTCTTTAGTTAATCCGCGGATTGCAGCAACTTGTTCAACAGTTCTCATAGATTTTAAACCTTCAATAGTAGCTCTAACCATATTAATTGGTGTATTGCTTCCTAATGATTTTGATAAGATATCACTTACACCAGCAAGTTCTAGTACAGCACGTACTGGACCACCTGCGATAACTCCTGTACCTTGGCTTGCAGGTTTTAAGAATACTCTTCCTGCTCCGTATACACCTGTTACTTGGTGAGGGATTGTTGTTCCAACAACTGGAACATGAACCATATTTTTCTTAGCACTTTCGATTGCTTTTTTGATAGCATCTGGAACTTCTTGTGCTTTACCAGTACCGAATCCAACGTTACCTTTACCATCACCGATAACTACTAAAGCAGCAAAACGGAATCTACGTCCACCTTTTACTACTTTTGTAACACGGTTAATAGAAACAACGCGTTCTTCAAATTCAGGTACAATTTTTTCTCTTTCTTTACGTTCTTGGCGCATGAGATGTCCTCCTTCTTAGAATTCTAGCCCAGCTTCACGAGCTGCTTCTGCTAGTGCTTTAACGCGTCCGTGGTATAAATATCCACCACGATCAAATACTACTGATTTTAAATTAGCTTTAATAGCTGCTTTAGCGATTGCATCACCAACTAATTTAGCTGCTTCAACATTACCACCGTTTTTGATTTTTAATGCTTTATCGCTAGAAGAAGCAGAGCAAAGTGTAACACCATTTACATCATCTATTAATTGAACATAGATTTGTTTATTTGAACGGAATACATTTAAACGTGGTTTTTCAGCAGTTCCTGAAATTTTATTACGAATTCGTTTATGTCTTTTTAAACGACTTGTATTTGAACTTAATTTTGTAATCATATTATGTTAACTCCTTTCTTACTTCTTAGCTGTTTTACCTTCTTTACGACGTACTCTTTCATCATCATAACGAATACCTTTACCTTTGTAAGGTTCTGGTTTTCTGATTTCACGAATAACTGCCGCAAATTGGCTTACTTTTTGTTTATCAGTACCACTGATAATAATTTCTGTATTTTTTGGAAGTTCCGCTGATAATCCAGCAGGTACTTCTAATTCAACAGGGTGTGAATATCCAGCAGCTACTACAAGTTTAGTTCCTTGTAATGTAGCACGGTATCCTACACCTTCAATTAATAAACGTCTTTTAAATCCTTCTGAAACACCTGTAACCATATTTGCTAATACAGCACGTGAAGTTCCATGGATTGCTTTAAAAGCGTCTGAAGGTCTAGTTAAAGTAATAACTGACGCTTCTTGTTCAATCTTAATATCGTTATTGAATTGAAAGCTTAATTCTCCTTTAGGTCCTTTAACAGTTACGTTATTGTTTTCTTTAACTTCTACTGTTACACCTGCAGGTACATTGATTTGCTTGTTCCCAACACGAGACATTTAAAACACCTCCTATAATATTTTTACCAAACGTATGCTAGAATTTCTCCACCGATTTTTTCTTTACGAGCTTCTTTATCTGTCATAACTCCTTTTGAAGTTGAAACAACAGCGATACCTAAACCATTTAATACTTTAGGCATATCTTCTACTTGAGCGAAAACTCTTAAACCAGGTTTTGAGATACGTTTTAATCCTTTAATAACACATTCATTTGTGCTTGTATATTTTAATGTAACTTTAATTACGCCTTGAGTGTTTACACCCTCTTCTACAGTGTAGTCAACGATGAACCCTTCTTTTTTTAATACAGCTAATACTGCTTTCTTTAAATTAGATGCAGGCATTTCCACTGTATTATGACGCATTTTACTTGCATTTCTAATACGAGTTAACATATCAGAAATTGGATCTGTCATAACCATATGTTTTTTCCTCCTTCCAGTAAATGGAAAATAATTTTACCAACTTGCTTTTTTAACGCCTGGAATTTGTCCCTTGTATGCTAATTCACGGAAACAAATACGGCAGATATGGAATTTACTAATTACTGAATGTGGTCTTCCACAACGTTCACAACGAGTATATTCTCTTGTGCTAAACTTTTGCTTTTTAGCTTGTTTAACTTTTAATGAAGTTTTTGCCATAATATTCTTCCTTTCTATTTCTTTTTAAACGGCATACCAAGAAGACTTAATAACGCACGGCCTTCTTCATCAGACTTTGCAGTTGTAACAACTACAATGTCCATCCCTCTCATTTTTTTGATATTATCAAAATTGATTTCAGGGAATAATAATTGTTCTTTAACACCTAAAGTGTAATTTCCTCTACCATCGAATGAATTAGCAGAAACACCTTGGAAATCACGAACGCGAGGTAAAGCGATTGAAGTTAATTTATCTAAAAATTGATACATACGTTCACCACGTAATGTAACTTTACAACCGATTGGCATACCTTCACGTAATTTAAAACTCGCGATAGATTTTTTAGCTTTAGTAACAACTGGTTTTTGACCAGCGATTAAAGTTAATTCAGCAACTGCATCATCTAACACTTTTGAGTTCGATACAGCATCACCAACACCCATATTGATTACAATTTTTTCAAGTTTTGGAAGTTCCATAGGTGATGAATAATTAAATTGTTCAGCTAATGATTTTTTAACTGAAGTTTCATATTGTTCACGTAAACGATTCATAATTTTGCCTCCTTCTTGATTATTTATCTAATACAGTATTAGATTTTTTAGCGATACGAACTTTCGTTTCTTTTCCATCTTTACCTGTAACAGTAGTATATCCAATTTTTGTAGGAACGTTTGCTTTAGGATCTAATAACATAACGTTTGATACATGAATTGGCGCTTCCATTTCAACGATTGAACCAGTTTGGTTTTGTTGAGTAGGTTTTTGATGTTTTTTGATTTTGTTAACACCTTCAACTAATAATTTATCAGTTTTTGGGTATACTTTTAAAACTTTTGCAGTAGTTGGTGTAAGATTACCTTTTTTATCTTTAGTATATTTATCTTTACCAGCGATTACTACAACAGTATCTCCTGCTTTAATTTTCATGTGTGCACCTCCCTATAGTACTTCTGGTGCTAGCGATACGATCTTCATGAAGTTTTTATCACGAAGCTCACGAGCTACAGGACCAAAAATACGCGTTCCACGTGGATTTAAATCCTCACGGATGATTACAGCTGCGTTTTCGTCAAATTTAATATAAGAACCATCTTTTCTTCTCATACCATGTTTTGTACGTACGATAACTGCTTTACAAACATCTCCTTTTTTAACTGTTCCATTAGGAATAGCTTTTTTAACAGTAACGACAACTACGTCACCGATGTTTGCGTAACGGTGTAAAGCACCGCCTAAAACTTTAATTACTAAAACTTCACGAGCTCCTGAATTATCAGCAACCGCAAGTCTACTTTCTTGTTGGATCATGTAAAGTACCTCCTTTCGCAGCTATTGCTTATAAACTTACTTTTTTTTCTACAATTTCAACTAGACGGAAACGTTTAGTAGCAGATAAAGGTCTTGTTTCCATAATTCTAACAACGTCACCTTCATTAGCTTCGTTATTTTCATCATGTGCATGAAACTTAGTAGATTGCTTTACGCGTTTTCCGTATAATCTATCTTTTTTATATGTATCTACAACTACAGTGATTGATTTGTCGCATTTTGTTGACGAAACTACACCTGTGTAAACTTTTCTATTGTTACGTTCCATGATTATCCTCCTTATCTAGCACTCTCACTAAGAACTGTTTTCATTCTAGCGATAGTTTTTTTGACATTTTTGATACGTGCAGTATTTTCTAATTGACCTACTGCTAATTGAAAACGTAAGTTGAATAACTCTTTTGTTAATTCATCAACTTTTGCTTCGATTTGTTCTGGGTTAAGCTTTCTGATATCGTTTGCTTTCATATTAGTCTGCACGCTCCTTCATTACAATTTTTGTTTTGATAGGTAATTTATGTTGAGCAAGTCTTAATGCTTCGCGAGCGATTTCTTCTGAAACCCCACCAACTTCAAACATTACTTTACCTTGTTTAACAACCGCTACCCAAGAAGATGGAGCACCTTTACCAGATCCCATACGTACTTCTAACGGTTTTTGTGTTTTAGCTAAGTGAGGGAAAATATTAATCCACACTTGTCCATTACGTTTCATATAACGAGTCATCGCAATACGAGCAGCTTCAATTTGACGGTTTGTAATCCAAGCACCATCTAATGCTTGTAAACCAAATTCACCAAAATTAACTTTTAAACCACCTTTTGCTTTCCCTTCGTAACTAATACGATGAGGACGACGGTATTTTGTTCTTTTAGGCATTAACATAATTATTGTCCTCCTTTAGGTTGTCTAGGAGCAGGTTTTTTGAATTCTTTTCTTGGAGGTCTAGCTTCAATAACAGGTTTTTTACCATTTAAAACTTCACCTTTATAAATCCAAACTTTTACACCTAATTTTCCATAAGTTGTGTTAGCTTCTGCAGTAGCATAGTCAACATCAGCTCTTAAAGTAGCTAGAGGCACTTGACCTTCTGAATATCCTTCGCTACGAGCCATTTCAGCACCACCTAAGCGACCTGAAATTAAAGTTTTTGCTCCTTTTGCTCCTGATTTAAGAGCTCTTTGAATAGCAACTTTTTGTACACGTCTAAATGATGCACGATTTTCTAATTGTTCAGCAATTGACTGAGCAACTAAATTAGCATCTAACTCTGGGCGTCTTACTTCTACAACATTTAAAACGATTTCTTTTTTAGTCATATGTTCTAAAGTTGATTTTGCTTTATTTTTGCTTTCACCTTCGCGTCCAATAACAACACCAGGTTTAGCTGTGTATAATGTAACTTTTACACGATCTTTGTTAGCACTTTTAATACGTTCGATTGTGATTCTTGAAACAGCAGCTTTAGCAAAAGTTTTTTCTAAATATTCACGAATTTTTAAATCTTCGATTAATAATTTAGCAACATCTTTTTTATCTGCATACCAAGAAGAATCCCAATCACGAATTATACCAACGCGTAATCCAACTGGACTTACCTTTTGACCCATTGTAAATTCCTCCTTTTATTATTCTTTTTCAGCCACTACGACTGTAATATTACATGTTCTTTTTATAATAACGTCACCGCGCCCTTTAGCACGAGGTAACATTCTTTTCATTCTTACAGAATCATTTGCATAACATTCTGAAACATATAAATTATTTACGTTCATATTATAGTTATGATCTGCATTTGCTACAGCTGATTTTAATACTTTCTCAATTGCTTCACAAGAAGCTTTTGGAGTTAATCTTAAAATCGCGTAGGCTTCTCCTACATTTTTACCACGGATTAAGTCTAATACTAATCTCGCTTTACGAGGAGTGATACGTACCGTATTGGCAATTGCTTTTGATTGCATGGATATTTCCTCCTCTCAAATTATCGTTTTTTACCTTTTTTGTCATCTTTCTCATGACCATGATATGTACGAGTTGGAGCAAATTCTCCTAACTTGTGTCCTACCATATCTTCTGTTACATAAACAGGAACGTGTTCACGACCATTATATACTGCAATTGTAAACCCGATGAATTCTGGGAAAATTGTAGAACGACGTGACCATGTTTGAATTACTTTTTTTTCTCCACCTGCAGCAACCACTTTTTTCATTAAATGATCATCACAGAAAGGTCCTTTTTTAATTGAACGAGCCATAATAAGTCCTCCTTTCAGACAATTCTTATTTATCGTTTCTTCTACGCACGATTAATGCATTAGAAGCTTTTTTGTTTTTACGAGTTTTTAAACCTAATGCAGGTTTACCCCAAGGTGTTACTGGTGAAGGACGTCCGATTGGAGTTCTACCTTCCCCTCCCCCATGAGGGTGATCGTTAGGGTTCATTACTGACCCACGAACTTCAGGACGTTTACCCATATGACGAGCACGACCCGCTTTTCCGATGTTTACTAATTCCCAAGCTTCATTACCAACAACACCAACTGTTGCACGGCAAGTAGCAAGAACTTTTCTTACTTCACCAGAACTTAATCTAACTAAAACGTATCTTTCTTCACGTCCTAGAATTTGTGCTGAACCACCAGCACTACGAACTAACTGACCACCGTGACCAGGGTGTAATTCGATATTGTGAATTAATGTACCTACTGGAATTTCGATAATTGGCATTGCATTACCAATTTTAATATCTACATTGTGTCCAGAGATAATTTGATTACCAACTTTTAAACCTTTTGGAGCTAAGATATAACGTTTTTCACCATCTAAGTAATGAATTAACGCGATGTTAGCACTTCTGTTTGGATCGTACTCAATTGTAGCAACTTTTCCGCAAACATTATCTTTATTACGTTTGAAGTCGATAATACGGTATTTTCTTTTTGCTCCACCACCGTGGTGACGAACTGTGATGTGTCCTGTATTATTACGCCCACCTGTTTTTTTAAGTGGAGCTAATAATGATTTCTCAGGTGTTGATGTTGTGATTTCATCAAACGTTAACACGCTCATATTACGTCTACCGTTTGTGGTAGGTTTGTATGTTTTAACCGCCATGTCGATTATCCTCCTAATTAAATGTTAAATTCATCAATTGAATTACCTTCAGCTAAAGTACAAATCGCTTTTTTATACGCTGGTTTAAATCCAGAGTGTCTTCCAACTGTACGTTTTTTAGGTAATACATTGATTGTATGAACTGCAGAAACCTTTACATTAAAGATCTCTTGAACTGCATTTTTTATTTCTAATTTATTTGCTTTTTTATCTACTTTAAAAGTATATTTGTTAAAAGTCTCTTTTAATTCCATACTTTTTTCAGTAATGATAGGCCCTTTAATAATGTCATATAATTTCATGTTAGTTTAGAACCTCCTCAAAATATTTTACTGAATCAACAGCTAAAACAACTTGATCATATTTTAAGATGTCAAAAACAGAAACGTGATTTTGTACGTTTACTGAAACGTTTGGAATATTTCTTGAAGATTTTTCCACATTTTCAGTAACCTCAGGTAATACAAATAATGTTTTTTTACCTGTTAAGTTTAAGTTTTCGATAACTTGTAAGAAGTCTTTTGTTTTCACTTGTTCAAGTGCAATTGCTTCAACAGCAACTAATTTGTTATTTAATACTTTATAAGATAACGCAGATTTTAAAGCTAATTTTTTAACTTTACGATTAACTTTCACTGAGTAATCTCTAGGTGTTGGTCCAAACACAATTCCACCACCACGCCATTGTGGAGCACGAATAGATCCTTGACGAGCACGTCCAGTACCTTTTTGTGCCCAAGGTTTACGTCCACCACCACGTA
>JAWXUF010000012.1:0-29495 GCA_044432865.1 bacterium
GTCTTTCTATCTCTTCATCTGTAAATTTATTCATAATTATATTTCAGTACAACAAAAAAGGCACCTGAATAAGTGCCAGTTACTGTCAAGTTACTGTCCTTTCTTCAGGTACCATTATAGAATATGAAAAGATATTCTACTTTTTTTTTGTTATTTTATATGTTATAATTATAAATAACTTATCTTAGGAGGATTTTATATGAGAAACAATGAAGTTAAAAACGAAGAACAAAGTATTGATGACTATTTAAATAGTTATAATTTAACACAAAAAGCAAAATTTATGTACAAAAATGGGTTTGTTGGAAATGTATTCCAAATGGAAAACTTATCAGGATATAATGATGTTACATATGAAAAAGGATTTAGTGGATTTACTGTTTTATCAAATGAAGAAGGTGACTTATTTTTAGCACTTCCTGAAACTGATGAAGAAGAAAATATTTTCGCATACAATGTAACTCCTATTAATAAAGTTACTGAAGAACAATATCAATCGTTATTAAAAATTTCTGAGACAGTAAATAAAGCAAATGTTTTTAATGTTTTAAAAATTTCTGCATTAGTGATATTTGCTGCTGGATTAGTATTTACTCTTCTAATTACAACGCTGTATTTATCTGGTGGTTTATCATTAATGGATGCTCTATCATATATCTCTCCACAAATATTAACAATTGGTGTTGGTCTTGGTGTATTTGCTCTTTTATTTAAAAAGAAATAATGCAAAGATATTTTATATCAGATAAAGAATTTGAATTAAACATCATTTCTTCAAATGATGTTTTTCATATTTCTAAAGTAATTAGATCAAAAGTAAATGATAAAATTATTGTATGTAATAATGAAGAAGCACATATTGTATCAATTACGAATATAACTGAAAAAGAAGTTCATTTTACTAAAGAAGAACAGTTAAGAAGTAATGAATTAAATACTAACATAACATTATTACAAGGTATTCCTAAGGGAGATAAACTTGATGATATTATAATGCATTCTACAGAATTAGGCGTAAGTAATATTTTAATAGGTAATTTTATAAGAAGTATAGCTAAAATAGAAGAAAAGAAAAAAGAGCATAAGTTAACAAGATTTAGAAAAATAGCAAAAGAAGCAGCAGAACAATCTCATAGAAATGTAATTCCAAATATAGAAGTAGTAGATTATAAAAAAATAGATTATACAAAATATGATTTATTAGTTTTATTAGATGAAGATGAAGCAAAAAAAATAAAAAGTTTAAATTTAAAAGATGTATATAACAATCAAAAAAATATATTATTTGTAGTAGGTCCTGAAGGTGGAATTGATAGTAAAGAAAGAGATTTCTTTGTTAAAAACAATTTCGTTTTAATTTCTTTAGGAAAAAGAATTTTAAGAACTCAAACTGCAAGTTTATCATTTTTAAGTATGTTAGGATACTGTAGTGAGGAGTAAATATGAAAGTAGCATTTATAACACTTGGGTGTAAAGTAAATATATATGAAACAAACGCTATACAAGAAATGTTCGTTAATAATGGACATGAGATTGTAAAAGATGATGAGTATTTTGATGCTTGTATTATTAATACATGTAGTGTTACAAACACAGCAAGTGCTAAAAGTAGAAAGATGATTCGTTATGCAATTAAACAAAATCCTAATGCTATCATTGGTGTTATTGGATGTTACAGCGAATCTGATAGTGATGAAATAAATACAATTTCAGGTGTTGATTACATCATTGGAAATGAAGGTAAAAAAGATATTGTAGAATTAATTAGTAGTGGAGTTAAACGTAATGAAGCATTAATTAAATTAAAAGATATATTACAATTTAAAGAGTTTGAGGATTACAATGCAACTAAGTTTAATCAAACAAGAGCATTCCTTAAAATCCAAGATGGATGTACAAACTTTTGTACATTTTGTATTATTCCATATACAAGAGGTCCTATTAGATCTAAAGATGCATTTAAAGTTATTGATGATATGAATAACATAGTAAATGAAGGTTATAAAGAAGTTGTATTAACAGGTATTCATACTGGTAAATATAATGATATTGAAAATAATATTTCATTTACAAACCTTATTGAAAAAATATTAGAAGAAACAAAAGTAGAAAGATTGAGAATTTCTTCAATCGAAATAAATGAGATAACTGAGCCATTTCTTCAAATGTTTAGTAGTAATAGATTAGCTGAACATCTTCACTTACCACTACAAGCTGGAAGTGATAGAGTACTTAAAGCTATGAATAGAAAATATAATAAAGATGAGTTTAGAGCGCAAGTAAATCTTATTAAAAAATATATTCCAAATATTGCATTAACTGCAGATGTTATCTGCGGTTTCCCTGAAGAAACTGAAGAAGAATTTAATGAAACTTTAGAGTTTTGCAAGGAAATTGGATTTGCTAAAATTCATGCATTCCCATTCTCTTTAAGAAAAGGTACTAAAGCACAAGACTTAAAACAGTTACACCCTAGTGTAATAAAAGAAAGAATGAATAAAATTTTAGAGTTAGATTATGAATTACAATTAGCTTATAATGAAAAATTTATTGATAAAGAATTTGATATGATTATTGAAGATAGACATCAAGATTACTTAGTAGGACATACATCTAATTTTATTGCTGTATATATTCCTTATCAAGACAATCTTCAAGGTAAACTTGTAAATATAAAAATTACTAAAATTAAAAATAATAAAGTATACGGAGAATTGTTATGATTGAATTAAGTGAAAATATAATCAAAAATCATGTGATTAGAAATACATATCAAGAAAAAACAAACTTTATTAATTTGATTAGTGAAAATTATAATACAACTATTCAAGAAAATAAAAAAACAAAATCTAGAAATATCATAATAGGTGATGTAACAACAGCGAAAGTAATATATACTGCACATTATGATACTCCTAATGTACTTCCGATTAAATCTATAATAACACCTCAAAATATTCCATTCTTTATTATTTCTCAACTATTAATTGGTTTAATTTTTTGTATCCCAGTTTTTATAATAAATTATTTTGCTAATTTATTTCTTGAAGATGCTACATTTGTTTTATTAATTTCATTTTTATCTTTATTTTTACTTACATTTCTTTTAAAGAATGGTCCAAAAAATAAAAATAATTTTAATGATAATACCTCAGGAGTTGTTACATTAATTGAATTAATGAACAAATTAAGTGATGAAGAAAAAAGCAATTGTGCATTTATATTTTTTGATAATGAAGAAAAAGGATTATATGGGTCAAGCTATTTTAGAAAACAATATAAAGATATTTTAAATAATTTTCTTATTGTAAATTTTGACTGTGTTGGTGATGGTAATAATATCTTACTTGTTTACAATAAAAATGGTAGACTGAAATATAAAGAAGATGTTAATAAGAATTTTGCTTCTAATAATGAATTTAATTTTATTAAAGAAACGAAACTTCAATTATATCCATCTGATCAAATGGGATTTAAAAATAGTGTTGCAGTATGTGCATTAAACAAATCGAAGATTGTTGGGTATTATGTAACTAATATCCATTCGAAAAAAGATACTACATTAATAAAAGAAAATATAGAATATTTAGCTGCAAATTTTGCTGAATATCAAAAAGAAGTGGGTAATTAATATGAATGAGTTAAGTAAAAAACTTATTTTTGAAAATAAGAAAAGAAACACTAAAAAAGAAAAAGAGGAATTTATACAAGAACTATCAAGTAAATATGATTGTACATTTCATCAAAATAAATCTGGTGGTATAAGAAATATCATAATTGGTGATTTAAATAATGCGAAAGTTATTTATACAACAAGTTATGATACTCCAACTATCTCTCAATCTGATACAATTCCATTCCCTGAAAGTAAGTTATTACATTTTCTTACTATTGGTGCAAAAATCATATTTTTGTTATTTTTAATAATGATCCCTGTATTAATTTTTTGTTTCGGTATGGAAACTTCAAACTTCTATTTTCTTGTTTTTTTTCTACCAATCATGTTATTTAGTAATTCTCAAGCTAAGCATACTAAAAATACATCTGGTGTTGCTACACTAATTGAACTTATTGATAAGATGGATGATGAAGATAAAAAGAATTGTGCATTCGTATTTTTTGATGCAAGTGAATATTACAGAATAGGCTCTAAAATATTTTATAAAGCACATAAGGAATTATTAGATAGTAAATTAGTAGTTAATTTAGATGGTACAGGTACTGGAGAAAATATTTTATTTACATATAAAAAAGAAAATGAGTCATATGTAGAAAATCTTAATCCTTATTTTGAAAATTTAAATAATTTAAAATTACAAAAGAAAGAAAAATTTAGAAGACATCATTCTGATCATTTAAGTTTTAAAAATAGTGTTTGTATTAGTACAGCCTCACATACTAAAATCTTTGGTAACTTTATTAATAAAGATATGAGAATGCCATCACTAGTAGAATTATATACAAATAATGTAGAACAAATTGCTTTAGCATTATGTGAATACCAAAAAGGATTAAACGATAATTAATTTTATCGTTTTTTTTCATATTTAGGACAACTATTGAATATAATGCAATAGGTGATTATATGAACATAATAAGAAATAATGAAATTACGAAAAATCTATTAAATGATTTAAAAGTAACATATCAAAATAATTTAATAGAAATAACAAACTACAATAAAATACTAATTTTTGATGATAAAGAAATAGTCCTAAAAAATATTGTGATACAAGGTGAAAATCTAAAGATAATTTATATCGACAAATATCAAGTTAAAGTAAATGGTACAATACATTTAGTTAAAGGAGATATAAATGAAAGCGAATTATAAAATATCAATGTATTATGATGATTACATTGTTAATCATCAAGATATAATAGCATATGACTTAGAATCAAAAGGTAATAGTATAATATTTTATACTAATAAAGAAACATTAGATTATTTAAATATAAATAATTTGAATTATGTAATTGAAAGAAATATTAAAGAAAAAATAAAAAAAGTACTTTTACTAAAGAAATTTGTTTTATTTGGAATAATCATAATTGGATTTGGAATATATTTAAATGCTTACAGAGTACAAAATGTAATATTTAATATTGAGACACCTATCAATAATGAAATAAAAACTAGAATTGAAACTTCTCATAAAAAAGTTTTCTTTTTTGATTTTTCAAATATCGATTACCAACAATTATCAAAAGATTTAAGAAGTGAATATTCATGTTATGAATGGATAAGCGTAACAAAGAATTATGATGTAATAGAAGTTGAAATAATAAAAACTGGATTAGATAATAATTATGTAGATGATTTATATGGTAATATTGTAGCAACTAAAGATGGAATAATAGAAACATACTTAGTAACAGGTGGAGATATATTAGTAACAAGAAATCAATATGTAAAACAAGGTGATATTTTAATACAAGGTTCTTATTACGATAAAACTGTAACTCCAAAAGGTGTAATATTAGCTCATACATTTGAAACTCAAGTGTATCAAGTACCTAAGGTAATTGAAGAAACTCAATTAACAGGGGAAAAAGAATCTTATTATAGATTGAATATCATTAATAATATATTTGATTTAAAAAGTAATTATATTTATAATGAATATAGTGAAGAAAGTATTGAAGTATTTAAAATGCCATTTTTATTTACAGTATACAAAGTAAATCGCTATAATAAACAAAATATAATATATAACAACGATATTGATTCAGCAATTGAATATGGTTATTCTAAAGTAGAAGAACATTTCAATAAAACAAAAGTACTAGATGAAGAAGAAATTGAAACTTGTATGCTACTTACATCAATCGAATACGATGATTATTATGAAGTTACTTATCTAGTAAAAAAAATAGAGTCAATTGGAAAATTTGAGGAGATGATTCAATGAATTTAAATATTAATTTAGAAACAAAAGAAATTCAAAATATTTGTGGACCTAATGATACTCATATTAAATTATTAAGTAATTTATATGAAACTAAAATATCTTTCTTTCAAAACAAACTAACAATAGATTCTGAAGATACAAATTTAATAAATAAAGTACATGATTTATTTAAAACATTAATTGAAATTGTAAAATTAAATATTGATCTAACAAATAGAGATATTGTTTATATGCATAAATTACAAAATGCTAATAAATTATATGAAGCTATTTCTTTATATCAAAATTCTCAACCAGTTGGTAAAACAGTAGATCATAAAAATATTTATCCTAAAACTTTAAACCAAAGAATCTATTTTGAAAATTTAAAATCAAAAAGCATTGTATTTGGTGTAGGAGTTGCTGGGACGGGAAAAACTTATATGGCTGTTGTATATGCTGTAAACCTATTAAAGAAAAATCATATCAATAAAATAATATTAACAAGGCCAGCTGTAGAAGCAGGAGAATCATTAGGATTTCTTCCTGGAGACTTAAAAGAAAAGATTGATCCTTATTTAAGACCTTTATATGATGCTTTACATGATACATTAGGTGTTGAACATACTAAAGCGTTAATTGAAGCTAATGTAATTGAAATAGCTCCTTTAGCATATATGAGAGGAAGAACATTGGAAAATGCATATATTATATTAGATGAAGCACAAAATACTACAAATATGCAGATGAAAATGTTCCTAACAAGATTAGGATTTAAATCTAGAATGGTAATAACAGGTGATTTAACACAAGTAGATTTAAAAAATAATCAAACAAGTGGATTAAGTGTAGCAACAAAACTATTAAAAAATATTGATGAAATAGGTATAGTAAACTTCGAATCATTAGATGTTGTTAGGCATCCTTTAGTAGCAAAAATAATCGAATGCTACGAAGAAAATTAGTTCTTATATAAAATTTTAATAAAAATATTGTTTTAAGTTGACAAAATAGAACCTATATGTTAAAATTATTAAGAATTTTGATTTGGAAGGAGGGCTTGTATGCCTAAAACTGTAGTTCGCGAAAAAGAGAACATCGATGACGCTTTACGTAGATTCAAAAGAGAAGTATCACGTTCTGGTACTTTAGCTGAGGTTCGTAAACGTGAATATTACGTTAAACCTAGCGTTAACAAAAAATTAAAACGTATCGCTGCACGTAATAACAAAAAGTTCTAATAGCGACTATAGCTTCCTCAAATCATAGGAACTATACGTTATAATAAAAAAAGAAAATACGAGAAAATTTCTCGTATTTTTTTATGTTTAAATCCAATAAAATACATCTTTTATCTTTTTCTAAATAATGATATAATAATTTTATGAAAGAGGTGCTTTAATATGAAAGCTTTTAAAAATTGTAATATTTATGTTAATAATAATGAAATTAAAAAAATGTCATTAGTTTTTGGTAGTGTAGTTGAATCATTTGATGAACCAAAAAGTGATTTCTTAGAGTTAGATGATAATTTAACTGTAATTCCAGGTTTAATTGATAAACATACTCATGGAGTTAATGGTAATAAATTTGCTGGAGCAACACAAGAACAAATGGTAGAGATGGTAAAAGACAAAGCAAAAGAAGGAGTAACTTCTATGGTTGCTACATTTGCTGCATTAACTGTTGAACAAATTAAAAAATATACAAAAGATGTTGTAGAATTTATGACAACAAATGAATTAGGTAGTAGTATTGTTGGGTTACATTATGAAGGGCCATTCTTAGCTCCTGATTATAGAGGTGGAAATCCTGAGGCTAATATTATTAGAGGTACTCTTGAAACATTTAAAGAAATGGTACAAGACAATTTAAAATATGTAAAACAAATCACGTTAGATCCTAAATTTTGTGATGTTGAATTATTAGATTATTTAAATGAAAATAACATTACTATTTGTGTAGGACATGCTGGGAATACTTGTAAAGAAATTCAAGAAGCAATGAAACATGGATTATCTTGTGTTACTCATTCATATGCAAGTATGAATCAAATTTCAGGTCAAGAAATTGGTGTAATGGGTGCAGGATTATTAGAAGATGATTTATATTGTGAAGTAATTGCGGATAATTTCTCTGTATCTAAAGAAGCTATGCAATTATTATATAAAGTTAAAGGTAATGATAAAATTTGTGTTGTAACAGATTCATCTGCTACATCTCATTTACCTGATGGTGTTCACCAAGTAGGTGCTAAAACTATCCATATTGAAAATAAAACTGCTAAAACTCCAGAAGGTAAATATGCTGGATCAGTTTTATGGGTTAATGATGGTGTAAGAAACTTAAAAAATAATTTAAATATTGATTTAGGTACTGCAGTAAACTTTGCAGCTAAAAATAATGCTAAAAATTTAAATTTAAGTAATATTGGTGAAATTGCATTAAATAAAGATGCTGATTTTACAGTAGTGAATGAAAATTTAGAAGTAGTATTAACAATTGCTAAAGGGAAAGTAATTTATAAAAAGTAATATTAAACTAAATTTATTTATATACAATCTTTAAGACACTTTATAAGTGTCTTTTTTGTTATATATACTTTACTTTTGAATATAATTAATAAGGTGATAAATATGATTATTGATTTACATTGTGATACATTAAATAAATTGTATAAAGGTTATAGTATTGATGATAATAATTTAGATATAAACATTGATAAGTTATTAAATCAAAATTATTTAGTACAAGTATTTGCTTTGTTTTATAATAATAAAGGTTATAATAAAGTATATATCAATGAAATGATTGATATATACTATGATAATTTTTCAAAATATCATATCAAAAAATATAATGATATTCTAAAAAATTATGAAAAGAAAATATTCTCATCCTTTTTAGCATTAGAAGATGGTGGTTATATTAACGATTTAAGCGATCTTTATTATTTTTATGATAAAGGAATAAGGTTAATATGTTTAACGTGGAATTATGAGAATAATTTAGGTTATCCGCATACTATTAATAAACCACTTAAGAAATTAGGGTTAAAAGTAATCAAAGAAATGGAAAGGTTAAAAATAATCATTTGTGTTTCTCATCTAAGTGATGAAGGATTTTATGATGTGTATAATAATACAACAGCTCCTTTTGTAGCAAGCCATTCTAATTGTAGAAGTATTAAAGATCATTCAAGAAATCTAACAGATGATATGATAATAAAAATAAATGAAAGAAATGGATTAATTGGAATTAATTTTTATAATGAATTTGTATCAAACAAAGACATTACATTAGCTGATGATGTTATAAAACATATCTTACATATAAAGAGTATTGCATCTATTGATTGTATTTCACTTGGAAGTGATTATGATGGTATTGATAATGAAGTTGAGTTTAAAGATGATATTGGTTTATTTATTGATAAACTAAAAGATGTTTTAACTGAAGAAGAGATTGATAAAATTTTATATAAAAATGCTGCTATGTTTTTTAAAAAATTTATTTAATATATCATTAATTTATAAAAAATGTTATAATAATAGTAGGTGATGTACATGAAGATTAATTTTTTTAATCAAACAGAAGAAGAAACAAAAAAATATGAAGTGTTAATTAATAAAATATTAAAGAAGAAATCTTTATATAAAACAATGAATATTATTTTTGTTAGTGATGAAGAAATAAAACAAATGAATAATGATTATAGAAATAAAGATTATATAACAGATGTAATTAGTTTCCCTAATGATGATAGAGAATTAGGAGATATTTTCATTTGTGTAGAGCAAGCTAAACGACAAGCAAAAGAATATAATCATTCATTAGAACGTGAAATGGGATTTTTAGCAGTACATGGATATCTTCATGTTATAGGTTATGATCATGAAACGTATGAAGAAGAGGAAGTAATGTTTAAGTTGCAAAAAGAAATACTAGAAGAAGCAAATTTGAAAAGAGGAGAATAATTATGGAAAAATTAATGCAAGAAGCAAGAGAAGCAATGGCGAATTCATTTTCACCATATTCTAACTTTAAAGTTGGAGCAGCAGTTTTATTAAAAGATGGTACAATAATTAGAGGTTGTAATGTTGAAAATGCAAGTTACGGATTATGTAACTGTGCTGAACGTACTGCTTTATTTACTACGTATGCACAAGGGTTTAGAAAAGATGATATTGTAGCATTTGCTATAAGTGCTTATACTAAAGATCCTGTATCACCTTGTGGTGCTTGTAGACAAGTTATGAATGAATTATTACATTCTAATACACCAGTTTTTTTAACAAATAATAAAGGGGATGTAAAAGAAACAACGGTAGGTGATTTACTACCATATTCTTTTAATGAGGTAGAGTAATGAAGAGTGGATTTGTAAGTATTATTGGTAGACCTAATGTTGGGAAATCAACATTAATGAATGCTATTTTAGGTCAAAAAATCGCTATAATGAGCGATAAACCGCAAACTACTAGAAATATAATTTCAGGTATTTATACAAAAGAAGATTGTCAAATAATCTTTGTTGATACTCCAGGTATTCATAAACCTGTTTCTGAGTTAGGACAAAGAATGACTGAGGCAGCTTATAGTCAAATTAAAGGTGTAGATGCTATTTTTTATATGGTTAGTAGTTATGATAAAGCAGGTCTTGGTGATGAGATGATTTTAGAGAAATTAAAAACAGCAAAGTCACCTGTATACTTGATAATAAACAAAATTGATTTATTAAAAAACAGAGCAGATATTGATAAAGTTATTATGGAATACAAAGATAAAATTGACTTTAAAGGAGTATTCCCTGTATCAGCAAAAGAAAAAACTAATCTTACTTTCCTACTTGATGAAATTAAAGAATTATTACCTGAAGGACCACAATATTATCCAGCGGACCAAGTTACAGATCATCCGGAACAATTTATTATTTGTGAAATGATAAGAGAGAAAATTCTTTATTTTACAAAAGAAGAGGTGCCTCATAGTGTTGCTGTAACAATTGAGTATATGCAACCTTCAAAAGATATCCCTGATGTAATTGAATGTCATGCTAATATCTTTGTTGAAAGAAAAAGTCAAAAAGGTATTTTAATAGGACATCAAGGTCAAATGATGAAAAAGATTAAACAAAACGCTAAAAGAGATATTAGAAATCTTTTAGGAAACAATATTGATTTACAATTATGGGTAAAAGTAAAAGATGATTGGAGAAACAAAAGTGCTTCTCTAAGAGTCTTAGGATATCACACTGACAATTTTTAACAATCATATTTTTCCTTATTAATAGCATACTATTAATGAGGTGAAATATATGCAAAATAAATATTTTGAACAATTTAAAAAAAGTGGTAAAATAAAGGACTTCTTACTATATCGTTATGAGTTAGCTAAAGAAGCACAGGTGGAAGATGATAAAAAGAGAAGGGATAATCCTAAATCTGATGGATTATCAAGAAAGCCATAAGATATTATATATTTTAACAAATGAAGGGATTGAATCGTTATTAGTTAGAAGAGCTAAAAGATACAATTCTGGAATTTTAAATGCTGCACAAAAACTTACTAAAGTTCAGTATGTTTCTAATGAAAAAAAATTACCTTCAACAAATGAATTATCAGTAATTGATAATTATTCAACAATTAAAGATGATATTGATAAAATACTTTTTTGTGAATATTTGTGTGAAGTGTTATATAAAATAACATTAGAAAATACGAACTTTAATTTGTTATATAAGATGATTAATGCATTACTTGAAGAAATTAAATGTAGAAAAGATTATGATTTATTATTTCTACAATTTAAAATAAAAATGTTATATTTTTACGGGGTATTACCAAACTTTAAAGAGTGTTACTTATGCGGAAATGCTGTTGAAGGTATTTCTGTAAAAAATGGTGGGGAATGTAGTGTTCATAAAACATTTGATAACATCGGTAATGACTCTACAAAAATAATTTATTTACTATATAAAGATCAATTTAATGTAACAGATATTAACTTTGAAGTTGTAAAACATTTAAATGATTTTATTGAAAAATTTTATCAATTTAATTTTTTTATGGAATTTAAAAGTGAACAATTACTAAAAAAGACTTTTTCTTTGTAAAACTTTTTACATTCAATTTACTTCTTTTAATAAAAAAAATCATTTTCTTACTAAATATTACTAATTATTCGATATTTTTTATTTTACATTTATAAAAATGTTATAAAATAAAGATGGGGAATGGGAGTGATAAAATGAGTGAGTTGATGTTAATATTATCAAACACACAAATATCTGAGGGGATATTTGAAATGCAGTTACATGGGAAAATTATGCAAACTGCAAAACCGGGACAATATATAAATATTTGTTTCAATAGTAAAATTATGGCAAAAGGTAGTAATATGACAATAAGTCAAGTTACACCACATGCATTAATTGTTATTTATAAGGTTTTAGATGAAGATACAAAACTATTAGCTTCAGTAAGATGTGGTATTTATATTGAAGTTGTTGGTCCATTTGGGGATGTTTTTCCTACATTGATTAACAGAACACCATTAATGGTTTCAACAGGTGTAGGAATTGCACCTTTAATTGAAGTTATGAAAAACGTTGGAAATGAAAGAATGCATGTAGCAGTTGAATGTGATACTATAGATGATATTTTTTACTATGCTGTATTAAATAGAATAAGTAAATTACATGTTGCTACTAAAGATGGAAGTTTTGGATATCACGGAACTGTTGTTGATATGATTAAAGAAATGGATATAAAATTTGATTTATACTATGCATGTGGATCTCCAAGTATGTTGCAAGATATGAGTGAGAATTTTTCTAATACAGAAGGATATTTACTACAAAGAGATGGATTAGTAAGAAGACGAAAAAAAGATCAAGTAGATGGTTTATATGAAGAAGGAAAAATATATAAATCTGGTGAATTAAAAACTATAGTAAATGCTAATGAAAATTAGCATTTTTATTTTATAAATAAATTGACTTTTTTCTCTAAAAATGATATATTTAATTTAATAGTCGTAGATGCAGAGGAAG
Source organism: bacterium (assembly GCA_044432865.1). Lineage (GTDB taxonomy): Bacteria > Bacillota_I > Bacilli_A > Acholeplasmatales > Anaeroplasmataceae > JAWXUE01. Next base: position 12,947 of record JAWXUF010000012.1, read on the forward strand.
TACAATTATTTACCTTTTAGAGAGAAACTGGTTGGTGTAAAGTTTCAGTGTTAAATAATTAGAAAGTAGCTGTTGAGATTTCTAAGTGAAATTAAGTAATTTAGAACGTATACTCGCGTTAAGAGCAATTAAGTGCTAGAAATCTTTTTCTAGAAGTAAGGTGGTACCGCGGTAAAACGTCCTTATTTTTAGATGAGATTTTTTTATTTTAAAGGGGGAATTTACTATGGAAATGAAAACAGAAAGATTGATCGTTAGAAGTTTTAGATTTGAAGATGCTGTAGATTTATTTGATATGTGCTGTGATGAAGAAACATCAAGAGACGCTGGGTGGAAGCCTCATATGACATTAGCTGATACAAATAAAGTTATTTCAGGTCATATATTTGAAGATGATACTTATGCAGTTGTATTACAAGAAACAGGAAGAGTTATTGGTACTGTATCTTTATACGATGTAAGTAAAAAAGATTTAAAAGCAAAAGAATTAGGGTTTTGCCTTAATAAAAAATACCGTGGTAAAGGATATATGTTAGAAGCAGCATCATTTATGGTTAAACTTGCTTTTAGAGCTATGAGAGTTGATGTAGTTAATACATGTCATGCAACTTACAATATTAAATGTAAAAATTTAATTAATAAATTACCATTTAAATCATTAGGTATTTCAAAAAAACATCGTAGACTATATGATAGAACACATGTAGATTGTGAATTATACCAAATTAAAACAGAAGATTATTAGGAGAATACTATGAAAGAATTAAGTCCAAAATATAATCCAAAAGAAGTAGAAGAAGGAAAATACGACTTTTGGTTAAAAGGTGGTTTCTTTAAATCAGGAGATAAAACAAAAGAACCATTTACAATTGTTATTCCACCACCAAATGTTACAGGTCAATTACATTTAGGTCATGCTTGGGATACTACATTACAAGATATTATTATTAGACAAAAAAGAATGCAGGGGTATGATGCTTTATGGTTACCTGGTTGTGACCATGCTGGGATTGCTACTCAAGCTAAAGTTGATCAAAAATTAAAAGCTGAAGGTACGTCAAGATATGAACTTGGAAGAGAAAAATTCTTAGATGTTGCTTGGGATTGGGTAAAAGAATATAAAGGTATTATTCATTCGCAATGGGCTGCTTTAGGATTATCTGTAGATTATGATAAAGAAAGATTTACATTAGACGAAGGATTAAATAACGCTGTTAATTATGTATTCGTTGAAATGTATAAAAAAGGATTAATCTATCGTGGGAATAGAATTATTAACTGGGATAGTGAAGCTAAAACAGCTTTATCAAATATTGAAGTTGAACATAAAGAAATAGAAGGAGCATTCTATTATTTTAGATATCCATTTGTTGATTCTAAAGAATCTTTAGTAATTGCTACAACAAGACCTGAAACAATGTTTGCTGACCAAGCAATAATGGTTCATCCAAATGATACAAGATATAAAGATTTAATTGGTAAAAAAGTTTTCATTCCAGGTACAACTGTACAAATTCCAATTATTGCTGATGATTATGTAGATATGGAATTTGGTAGTGGTTGTGTAAAAGTAACTCCTGCACATGATCCTAATGATTATGAAGTAGGTATTAGACATAATTTAGATATGCCTTTATGTATGGATGATGGTGCTATTATGAATGATATGGCATTTGAATACAAAGGTATGGATAGATTTACTTGTCGTAAACAATTAGTTGCTAATTTAGATAAAATTGGTTTAGTAGAAAAAGTAGAAAAATTAATGCATACAGTAGGTCACTCTGAACGTACTGGTGTAGTAGTAGAACCACGTTTATCAAAACAATGGTTTGTTAAGATGGATACTTTATCTAAACAAGCATTAGAAGAATCAACAGTTGAATTTATTCCTGAAAGATTTAATAACACATTTAAACGTTGGATGGAAAACTCTCATGATTGGTGTATTTCTAGACAGTTATGGTGGGGGCATAGAATTCCTGCTTGGTATAAAGGTGAAGACGTTAAAGTTCAAACAGAATGTCCTGGAGAAGGTTGGGTACAAGATGAAGATGTACTTGATACTTGGTTCTCAAGTGGATTATGGCCTTTCTCAACTTTAGGTTGGCCTGAAAAAACTGAAGACTTTGATCGTTATTTCCCAACTGATGTTTTAGTAACGGGATATGATATTATTTTCTTCTGGGTTGCTAGAATGATTTTTAATTCAATTGAATTTACAAAACAATCTCCATTCAAAAAATGCTTTATCCACGGGCTTATTCGTGATAAAGATGGTAGAAAAATGAGTAAATCTTTAGGTAATGGAGTTGATCCATTAGAGATGAAAGAGAAATATGGTATTGATGCATTAAGATATTTCCTAACAACAAATTCTTCTCCAGGTCAAGATTTAAGATTTGATGAAGAAAAAGTATTATCAAGTTGGAATTATATTAACAAATTGTGGAATGCTAGTAGATATGTATTAATGAATATTGATGAAAAAGTTGAAACAACAATTGATTATAAAAATTTATCTATTCCATCAAAATGGATATTAGAGAAATTAAATAATTTAATTACTGATGTAAATGTAAACTATGAAAAATATGATTTCGGTGAAGTATCAAGAAGTATTTATAATTTCGTTTATGATGATTTTACAAGTGCTTATGTAGAGTTAACTAAAATCGATTTAACAGAAGATACTAAATATTCATCATCAACAAAAGCTGTATTAGTACATGTTTTAAAATCAATATTAAAATTATTACATCCATTTATTCCGCATGTAACAGAAGAGATTTATTTAGCGTTACCTCATGAAGCAGAATCAATTTCAATTTCAAATTGGCCTGTTGTAGATAATAAAGTTAACTTTAAAGAAGATTTCAAATCAATGAGTATTGGTTTAGATATTATTACAAATGTAAGAAATATAAGAAGTAGTATGAATCATCCTATGAGTAAACCTATTACTTTAAATATTCAAACAAAAACAATTAAAGAATCAGAATTAAATGATATTAAAGATTATATTATTAAATTCGTTAATGCTACATCTTTAAATATTCAAAACAAACCTTTTACTGAAGAATCAATTTCTAAAGTATTAGATGATGTTACTGTATTTATTCCTTCAAGTGAATTAATAAATAAAGAAGAAGAAATTAAAAGATTAGAAAATGAATTATCAAAACTAAATAATGAATTACAAAGAAGTAAAAATATGCTTAATAATGAAAACTTTGTTTCAAGAGCAAAACCTGAAAAAATAGAAGAAGAAAAAGCAAAACTTGCTAAATATGAAGAACAATATAAAGAAGTAGAAAAATTATTAAATTCATATAAATAAGAAATGGAGGTGATACAATTGTTCAATACTATGAAGTATGTAAAGCAAGATATGATTCAAGGGGATATACCAACCTTTAAAAAATCAGCTAAAGAAGTAATGAAAATTGTATGGCCTTCAATGTTAGAAGCATTCTTAGTTGCTTTAACTGTTTTACTAGATGGTATTATGGTAGCAGATATTATTGGTAAAGATGCTAACACGGGTATTTCTCTAGTAAAACAAATAGTATTACTTCAAATAAGTTTAATTACAGTAATAAGTATATGTATGACTGCTGTAATTGCTAGAAGGCGTGGAGAAAATGCTCCTGAAAAAGCAAACAAAGCAATGCATCAAGGGATACAATTTGCATTCCTAATGTCCGTCTTTGTTGCTGTAGCATTTGGAATGTTTTCAACTCAATTAGCAACGTTAATGGCATCAGCTGATACAAGTAGTTCAGTTATTGAAATGGGTGCAACATATTTACAAGTTATGTCACTTGGATTTGTATTTAATGCTTTAAGATTAGTAATTAATACAGGTCAAAGATCTATTGGTAATACAAAGATAAGTTTAATAACAAATGTTGCTGCTGCCTTAACTAACCTTGGATTAAATTTCCTTTTAATCCCAACAATGGGTATAGCAGGGGGTGCTCTAGCTACTGTACTATCAAATGGTATGGCATTACTTATTTCAATTATTGCTATTATACCTAAAAAAAGTTTTTTACATTTAAATATGAAATATTTATTTAAATTTGATTTAGAATCTTTTAATGTATTTAAAAAATTATTTCCTGGTGCATTTATTGATCAAATGTTATTAAGGGCAGGATTTTTAATATTAGCATTCATAATAAATAATTTAGGAGAACAAGCTACATATGTAAATGGATTATGTATCGATGTTAACTCACTCGTATTTACACTTGCTGATGGATTCGCTATTGGTACAAGTGCTATTATTGGTCGGAAACTTGGAGAAAAAAGAAAAGATCATGCAATTGTTTACTCAAGAGTTAGTATGACTTTAAGTGTGTTTATCTCTGTTGTAGTAGGTGTTGTAATGATATTTGTTAGGCCGTTATTACTACAATTGTATGATTGTCCTCCTGAAGATTTTGCATTAGCACAAAATGTTTTAATCATTGCTACGTTAACAGTAGTACCACAAAATATCCAGTGGGTAATAACAGGGATATTAAGAGGTAGTGGAGACACTAAATTCACAGCAATGACTTCATTCATTTCAATTGTAATTATGAGACCTGCTATCACTTATTTACTATGTTATACATTTGGATTAGGATTATATGGTTCATGGTTTGGGATGCTTGCTGACCAAACAATACGATGTTTAGCAAATGTATGGAGATATAAATCAGGGATATGGTTACATATAAAAGTTTAAACAAAAAACACGAATATTTTTATTAAGTAAATGCTATAGTTAATACTATAGCATTTATTTGTTATAAATATATTTAGGAGGTTTCTTTATGCTAAAAGGAACAGTGAAGTGGTTTGATTCAGAAAAAGGATTTGGGTTTATACTTACAGATGAAGGGAAAGATTTATTTGTACATTATACAGGGATTAATGCATCTGGACATAGAGTTTTAGAAACAGGACAAAAAGTAAGCTTTGATATTACTGAAGGTAATAGAGGATCACAGGCTTCAAATGTAGTAGTAATTTAATATTAAAAAATCACTATATGATCTTTATGATTTGTAGTGATTTTTTATTTTTTGTAAAAAAATATAAAAAAATACATTTTTTACTAGTATTTTTGTGAAAAATAGCGTATAATGTATATAGTGATTTTTATTTTATAATTTTAAGGAGATGTTAATATGTCACAAGTAGAAGAAGCATTAGCATTAGCGCAAACTTATATAGCAATAGTAAATGAAAGATATGGAGATTATCAATTTAAAAAGAAAGCTAAAAAAGATTGGCCGATTTTATTTAATCACCATGTAACAAACCTATCGTATTTATTCACTAGAGAAGAAGTACAATTAGCATACAAAAATGCAATTAATGAACTAGGTATGTTCTGTCAAGAAAACGCTAAATTTCGTAAATAAAATAAACCCAGTTAGATATAATTCTAACTGGGATTTTTTTTATACTTTATTATACATACTTTTTAATTCAACATAGAAATTATTTAAACCATATCTGTCTATAATATCATGAGGGCAATGTTTCCCGCTAGCATCATAATGTGTCATTATATTCTCAATATTATATTCCATTTGTAATAATCTAATTAATCTTTGAGCATTGTAAATTGCTTTATCTTTTACTATATTATCAGTCGATAATGATTTAGCAATTTCAATACCAATTGATTTTTGATTAATAGCTAAATTTCCAGCGTGATGACCATAAACATTATTAGGAATACCTTGATAGATTCCGATATCATCAACTGCATAGTGATAACTTGTACTACTAGTATTGCTTGTACTATTTAAATACATTATTTCATTATATGCACTTGCTGTATTAGCAGTATTATGAATAACTATAGAAGTAGGATTCATACTTGTACCAAGTTTTCTTGAGTCATTAATGAAATAATAATTAAAAACTAAATCTTGTTGATAAATTTGTTTTACTTTATTGTTCTCAAATGTAACATTGAAATTACGTTTTGAATTCCCAATGTTAGCAGTAACATAGTAAGTTACATTATTTCCAGATAAAGAATTGATAATTTCTCCATTATTTTCCCAAAATATTAATTCTCCTTGAATTACATTTGGTAATGATATTGAATTTAAATTAACAACATCAATGAATACATAACTTAATAATAATTCGTGGTATTCATGATCACAACATTCATCATTAACTTCAAAGTCATCCTCAGGAATCACTTCATTCTCTGGTGTTACCTCCTCTACAACAGGGGTACTACAACCTACTAGAGTAAATATAGAAATAATAGTTATAAACTTCTTTAACATACATTTCATCCTTTCTTATGTCTTAATACTAACATAAAAAAAGTGTTATTATTTTGGTAATAATTATAAAAAAAAGTATATCATGTTTATGATATACTATTTATTTGAAAATAATAAAAATAAGATTGCTATATGGATAATTAATCCACCAAAATTAGTCACAACAAAATACCATTTACGATTTTTATGTCTAATTCCATACATTGCAAGAATACCACCAAGTGCTCCACCAAAAAATGACATAGTCAATAAAGTAGCTTCTTTAGTACGATATTGTTTCTTTACTGCCTTTCTTTTATCTGCTGCATAAGTAGCAAAAGTTATAAAAGATAATACTAATAAATAAATTAAAAAATATAAAAACATATTACTCACATCCTTCATTTCATTTTATCATAATTTTATTGAAAATAAAATGAAAAAAAAGAATGAATAAACTTGTAAATGCACGCTTTTTGTTGTAAAATTATGATTATGTGAAAAAATGTATAAAATCATAAAAAAAGTATTCAGGGAGAAAGAAAGATGAAAAAAATTTGGAAATATATTTGTTTAATATTTACAGCATTAGTATTAACAGCTTGTTTTAATGATGCATTAACTGGGTCATTTGACATTCAAATTACTGGTGTTCAAGGAGTAAGTGATGTTACTGTTGATACAGATACAAATACAATCTCATTTGATGTAGCGCCGTCTATAACAACATTTGATGTTAAAGGTATTCAAACTGCTTATGATACAATTAATATTGTACCTGTAACAAGTGGTACATCTACTAGCACAATTGTGCAATTACAAGATGGTAAAAATATATTTACGATTAATTTTTCAGGAACTATTACATATTTAGGTGTGCAAAAAGAAGTTTCTGAAGATTGGACATTAGAAATAAATAAATTAACATCTGCTTCGATACAGTCTATTTCAATTTTTGAATGGAAAACTGAGTACTTTATTAATGAATTATTTAGTGAAGGTTTATTACGTTTATCTTATACAGATGGTACAAGTTACAATGTAGTTTTAAGATCAAGTATGGTAAGTGGTTTTGATACTTCAAAAGAAGGTGTAGTTTCAGTAACTATAACATATGTTGAATTTACAATCACTACAGATATTACTATTTCTAAACAAACTGATAATTTAGAAAGTATTGAAGTAACTACGTGGCAATTAAATTATTCGTTAAACTCTAAATATTCTGAAGGTAGACTTTTATTAACATATTCTACAGGTAATACATCACAAATAGCAATTACTGAAGATATGATTAGTGGATTTGATACAACAGTAGAAGGTGAATTCACTGTAACAATTTCATATGGTGGGTTTACTATTTCTAAAAATATTTTTGTAATTGATAATTCAGTAGGTGAAGATGAACAAGTTCAAAGTGACACTTTAACAGAGTTAATGTTTAAAGTAATTACATTCTTCAATTCTGGTGAAGTAGAAGGTACTGATGAATTTGATAATAAATATAATAAATTTTATATGAATTTTATAGAATGTGGTGGTTCAATTGAGAGTGTAATCGAATTATGTCATGAAAATGGAATAACAAATAATGATGTTTTAAATGCACTTAAACTAGCAGATGATAATCTAGCTGATTATAGAGAATTTTTCTATGGATTTGAACAATTCTTTGAAGAAACAAATACAGCTTTAGAAATAAGTAAATATATTTTTGAAGATTGGGACCGTCATATGGAGGTAGTATCTTCGATAAATGAATTAGTAACTTCATCTCAACTTACAAATATTTTTATCTATTCTGTTTCTTATTTTAACAATGGAAGTAATGCAGTACCTACTTTTGATGATTTTAAAAATCATATTTCTGATTTAGATAATAATTCTACTTACATTGATGTAATGGAAAAATACTATGATGTAATAGAAAATAGTGAGTATACTCCTTTATATACTGAATGGTATGATGTTGCTGTATCTGTTCAAGGTATTATTAATGTATTAGTAAGCTTTGATAAAGATGATTTAGAACTTGCAACAAATACTATTATCAATGTTTTCCTTGATTTTGAAAATGTTTCTACGTCTGACTTAACAAAAACAATTAATATTATTGGAGAAATAGTATTAGAATTTTATGATGAATTACCATCATATGATTTTGTTATCGAATTAGTTAAAACAGCATTTCAATTTGATTTATTTTATCCAGATGAATTAGTAAAAGTAATAGCATTAGTATTCGTTGATTTTACATCTGATGATATGTTAGAAATAATTGATATATTAAATGCTTCAACAGAATACATGATGGTAGAAATATTACATGTATTAAGTGATTCAATCATTAAAAATATTGATTTAGTATATGGTAATCAAGCTAACTTTGAAGTGGAAATGATTAAATACTTTACAAATATTAATAGTATTAACATTGATACAGTAGGACAATTTGCTAAAGATATTTATACTTTAATAACTGATTTATCAAATACTCCAATTTTAACAGTAGTAAATAAAGAAACTTTTAATTCTTCATTAATGGAATTATTAGATACAACATTTAGTTTTATTGAATCAAATCCGTTCTCGTTTTATGTATACAATAGTAGTCATAAATCATTTGTTGTAAGTGCTGGATTAACTGAAAATGAATTTTATGCTTATTTAAATGCTAATTCTAGATTTTATTATAACGGAATGGAAATTAATTTTAGTAGTGAAATTTGTTCTTCAATTGATTTAAATAAGATTGGTACACAATACTTAGTAATTAATATTGGTGGAGCAATTTATGAAATACCTGTATATATTAGTGGAGATAAAATTGATTTAGATTTAGTAGATTATTCGTATTATATTTCACATTCATATCTTTCAATTGATGGTGATGATACATATATTTTCTTAGATCCAAATGGAAATGTCGTTTCTGATTCATATGTTCGTTTTAAAGTAACATATTATGAAGCACAAGACGATGTTTATTATTCATTTAACATTTCAAATTGGTATTCTGATAGTGAAATGACATATGAAATTATTTATAATGATTTAACTCCAGGAAAACAAAATGGATTAATATCTATCAATTTCTTTGGTGAGGAAGTTGTTTATATTCCTATGAAAATATTTGTTTGTGAATATGATGAAACAATAACTGAAACAATTACATTATATGGAACTTATTATGTTGATGTAAATTCAATGGATGATATTATTTTAAGTCATGATAGATACTATTTATCTGAATCACCTTATTATGATACATATATTAGAAGTGAAAATACACTTTTATCTATTGATGATGTAACATTATATAATTCAATTGATTTTAGTAAAAGTGAATCTCAAACTTTATCTTTAAATTATAATGATAAAGATTATACTTTAAAATTATTCATTGAACCATGCGAATATTACATTATCAATAATGTTTATTTGGAAACTACCCCAGGTATTAGTATTGGTGATAGCTCTGACAATCTTTATTTTTATACTGTGATTGAAATGCCAAATGCAATTTTACTAAAAAATCGATCAATTAATGGATTAGATACTTATTTAGTTGCATATGTTGATTTAGTTGCATATGCTAAAACATTCGGTGTTACTGTTGAATTAAAGGGATTTGATAGTAGTAAAACTGGTTGTTTTACTATTTCGATGACAATGTCTAGTGAAGAAGGAAACCAAGTATTAAAAGAGTATTTTACTTACTATGTTTTTGGTGATGATGAAACTATTGTTGTATCTTCAATTATGAAATTAACAAGTTATGATTATCATTATCATTCATCATTTAACGAAAATGTGTTATCTGTAGATGACTGTATTGCTATTAATGATCAAATAGATTTATATAAATATTCAATCGAATTTTATCAAAAAAATTCAATAAGATATACTTGGATGAATTTAGCTGATTTTGTTGATAAATTTAATGCTGAGGTTTATATTGATATTGATTCACAACAATTAATTATAAATGCATTTGATTCTATTTATACAATTGATATTACAATTTTACATACAATTGTACCGTACTATGTATCATTTTACTCAGCTGGAACTTACTATTTAGATACAAATTCAGGATTTGTTTATGTAAGCATATACTATAGGGATAATAATACTGGTGATTTTTATTGTTATGAAGTTGAAAGATATAGTGTATCTTATTTAAATGTTGAAGAATATACAGGTTACCAAGTAGTAAATGTATATATATATGGATTGTTATTAGAAACAGAAGTGTTTGTTCTTACTGCAGATAGTGAATTCTCTATTGAATTTAACAATCAATATTTTAATATAGGAATTGATGATATTGATAACTTCCAATTAACTGGACAAATTTTATATTTGTATTCGGATTATTATCAAACAATCTATCTTTCATCGGAAAATTATACAATCTTAAACCTTGATTCTATTGATATGACTACACTAGGATGGAAGAATCTGATTATTGAATTTGATGGTGAGCAATATAATATTTCAATGTATGTTCGCACACCCGAATATTTTATTAGTGACATGATTGTATCTACAACTAACAAAAGTTTATTAGATGAAGAAAATCCTAATATTATCATTAATAGATATATTGAAAATTCAACACCAATTAGAACAAATTATTATTTCTATTCTGGTTTTTACTCAATTAGTATTGAAGATTTCATTAATTATGCAAGTAATCTTGGAGTTGTAGTAACGACGACTGATTTAATTAATTCACAAGTTGGTTATACATATATTACTTTAACAATTGGTACTTTATCAAAGAATGTATATTATAATGTTGTAAAAAATTATTATTTCCATTCAATTATCCCTATTGAGATTACATCTGATTCTGGTATGTTTGAGTTAGAAGATATAAATAAAATTGTATCTGGTGAAAATTTAGATGAATATTATCTTAATTTTTACGGATATGGTTATTACGACACATACATAGAAACAATGTCTTTTCTTGAATTAAAAATCAAATATAATGCTAAATTTAGTGTTTTAAATGACAAATTAGTTATTACAATGCTTGGAAATGTATATACATTCTAAGTGAAAAAAATAATATTAATAACTACTAGTTTTATACTAGTAGTTATTGCTATATTTAGTATTATTTTATGCTTTGTTAATAATGATTTATTTAAACTAATAAAATATACTCAAAGCAATTATAATTTGAATATAAGTGATATAATTGACGATGAAAGTGATTCACAATTCGTATATTATAGAAGCTGTATTAAAAAAATAACTAATAACTTAACACAAGAAGAATCTATTGATATAATAAATAATTATAATAATCAAAAAGTTAATTTACTTGATAAATATTCTATTATATTTAGATATAGTAAGTATATTAGCGTTGGTAAAAGTGATAATAGTAATAGTAATAATTCTATTAATTACTTTGATAATGATTTCTTAATCAACGCTATTGAATTAATTTATGATCTTGATACAAGATTAGATGTATATACTGATGTGCAGTTAATAACTTTTAACAATCATTTGAATGAAATATTAAATTATTCAAATACAAGTGATGTTAGTTTAGTGAAATTAAGAGATTTTTCTAATTTTATTGGTGAATTATCTTACGATCTAAAAAACTTTAACTTTATCTTATCTTATTTACTAAATATTGATGTATTAGAACATTCAGATGATTTAACTTTATTAATAACTTCATATTTAAAAGAATTAAATTCAGATGACGTATTAAGTCTTATTGATATTCTAAGAGAAGATACAGAAGAAATAGTAGTGTATTTCATTAATTTAATTTATAACAAATCAGTTATATTTAACCAAGCAAATATATATAACCAAATTGAATTACTATTAGAATATTATGAAATAGATTACGAATATAATATCTTTGATTTATCTATTTACTTATTTAATAATGATATAACTAAATATCAAAATATCAATGATGAATTAACGAAAAGTAAAATTGATAGTATTGTTGATATTATTAATGATTATACAAAATAAAACAAAATTCGACAAAATACTTGAATTAAATTCTTACATATGATATTATAAAAAAGCAGTAGAAATACTGCATCCCCAAAGTATACTTTGTATACACACAATCCCTTTAGAAGTCTACCATTTGGTAGGCTTCTTTTTGTATATTTTATTAAAAAAATATCAAAATAAAATAAAGAAGGTTTTATTTTGAAAAAAATGATTTTAATATTAATAATATTTTTAACAAGCTGTACAAATACCCAAACAGTTTATTTGAACATTGGGAATGTATATTCATTTGATAATACAAATGAAAAGATAATCTATTTAACATTTGATGATGGATACCCTTATGCTAATACATTAGAAATAGTAAATATTTTAAATAGTTATAACATAAAGTGTACTTTTTTCTTAGAAGGAAACTTCATGGCTGATTGTACTGAATTAATTTATCTAATGTTTGAATCAGGACATATAATTGCTAATCATACTTATACACATTGTAATATAACAACAGTAAGCAATAAAAAGTTATTAGAAGAGTTTACTAAATTTGAAAATTTGTATTTTGAAATAACAAATACAGAACTTATTAAATATTTTAGACCGCCAGAAGGTAAATATACAAATGATAAAATTGAATATATTGAAAGTTTAGGATATGATATATTCTTTTGGAGTGTTAATTTTAAAGATTGGGATAGAAGTAATGACTTAGGAGAAACATACGCTTATAATTACATAACAAACAACAGTAGTAATGGAGATATAATCTTAATGCACACTTTAACAAATTCTAATGTTAAAGCATTACCTAATATTATTGAATACTTCTTAAAAGAAGGATTTGAATTTAAAAATTTAGATTATTTAGTCGATAAACGACAAAATGTGACTATTTAATTTGTAAAAAAGTGTTATAATGTAGTTGGGGTGAGTGTGTATGAATTATTTATTAGTAGGTGGAAGTAGTAAGTTAGCAATTAATTATATTAATGAATGTGTTGGTAGAAGTACTATCAATTTTATTTGTATTGATAATGTAGAAATAGATAAAGAGATAACAGTAGATCAAGAAGTAAACATCTACTTTAAATATATTAAAACAGAATTGAATAAAGAAAATATTAATAAAATAATGAATGAATATCCAATTGATAGAGTAATTAACTTTCATGAATTAAGAGAGTACGGACATGATACAATTGAATATACAAAGAATAACTATGATTTTGTTGTAGATTTACATGACTGTTGCGTTAAAAATAAAGTTAAACATTTTACACAAATATCAACAGCGAATGTTTATGGTAATAGTTCTACATTACGTGTAGAGTCTGATCCTTTAAAAATGACTGATGATTATATTGTATCTAAGATAAATTCGGAATTGTATTTATTAAATCAAACTGATATTCCAGCTGTAGTACTAAGAGTATCAGAAGTATTTGGTAATGTATTAAAAGATCATTATTTAGATAGAATAATTAAAAATATCCTTAATGATGAAGAAATTATTATTAAAGAAGATAGTGAATTTATAAGAACATATATTGATGTACAAGATTGTATTTACTTTATTGATACATCTAGTAGACAAAAGATAGAAGGAGCTTATAATGTATGTTCTAATTTACATTTAAGTTCTAAAGATATATTAGATACTATTATTAATGAATTTAATTATACTAAAGAAGTAGTATATACAAATGAAAAACCTCTTAATTTAACTTCTGTTAAAGTAGAATCAAATAGCATATCTAAATTACTTTCATATAGTTTAACAAGACAAGAACTAAAATATAAGTACTATATTGAAAGATTAAAACAAAAATATATACAAATGAAAAAACAAGGATAACATGTCTTTCTAATTAAGAAAGACATGTTTTTTTATTTACAAAATTCACAAGATAAATATGCTATATTAATCGTGGGTTGATAGTATGGAAATATATATAGAAAAAATAATTATATTAAATATATTTATACACTTATTAATGGTCTATTCTACAATATTCCTAACAAATAATAAAGTGAAAAAGAAAAATGTGATTATAGGTATTATTATTGGAGTTGTTAATATGTATATATACTTTTTATTTAGTGTATATACAATAAATTATCTTACTTTTATAATAATACCTTTAATTACGTTTAAAGAAGTAAAATCAACTATTTTATATATTATGTTTAATGTAATTTTAGGAGGAATAACAGGTGTCATAAACATTTCAATAAACTATTACTATGAAGCAATAATATTATGCAGCATTATTATACTAGTTATTATATATATATTAAAAAATGATAATAATAAAAAATATAAAATAATTATTAATGATAATACTTATAATTGCTTTTATGATACAGGTTGTATTGTTAATCTAGGACTTACTCCTGTAATAATATTAAGTGATAAATTAAAACTTAATTTAGAACTATATTCAACAATGGAAGTAAGTACTATATCAGGTGTAACACTACATAATGTATACAAGGCTAAAAATGTTTATTTATTAAGTAATAAAAAGATAGAAAAACATTGTTTAATAATAATATCTAAAATTGATTATGATGTAATAATAGGAAAGAATTTTTTAGGGGGACTTTAATTTGTTTAATTTTATTAAAAGATTATTTAAAAGAAATAGATGTCATTATATTCATTCAAATATTCATTTACCAGCTCCATTAAATGAAAAAGAAGAAGAAAGATTATTAATAGAGTTAGAAGAAAAGAAGTGCGTTGAATCAAGAAACATATTAATAGAACATAACTTAAGATTAGTAGTATATATTGCTAAGAAATTTGAATCAAAAAAAGTACTAATAGAAGATTTAATTTCAATAGGTTCTATGGGATTAATAAAAGGAGTTCAAACATTTAAAAGAGATAAAAATATTAAATTAGCAACATATGCATCACGTTGTATTGAAAATGAAATACTAATGTTTTTAAGAAAAATATCTAAAATCAAAAATGAATTATCACTAGATGAAACATTAAATGTAGATGCTGATGGAAATGAATTAGTACTAGCTGATATTATTTCAAGTGATGCTCCTGAGGTTATTGAAGAAGTAATGAATGATGAAAAAGAAGTGTTTCTTTATAATTGTGTAGAAGAGTTAACACAAAGAGAAAAAGAAATAATTGTGTTAAGATTTGGTCTATATGAAACTAAATCGATGACTCAAAAAGAAGTCGCAGATTACTTAAATATTTCTCAGTCGTATATATCTAGACTAGAGAAAAAAATCATTGATAAGCTAAAACAAGATATAGAACTTAGAATCAAATAATGGCTTTATTCTACAATTTATTGCTTTTGTACTTATTAAATAATTTTATAAAACAATATTTTAATATACAAAAATAAATAAATGATAGTTATTTAAAAAAATAAAAATAAAAACAACTTTTTTTCTCATACTTTTAATGAGGTGAGAAAAATGAACAAAGTAGAAATAACAGGTGTGAATACATCAAACTTAAAAACCTTACCAAATAAAGAAATGGTAATCTTATTAAAAGAAGTAAAGGAAGGAAATAAAGAATCAAGAGAAAAGATGATAGTTGGAAATTTAAAATTAATTCTTTCTGTATTAAAAAAATTTCAAAATAGAAGGGACAATATGGATGACTTATTCCAAGTAGGTGTTATTGGATTAATGAAATCAATTGATAATTTCGATGATTCTCATAATGTACGTTTTAGCACATATGCTGTACCAATGATAATAGGTGAAATCAAAAGATATTTAAGAGACAACTCATCAATAAGAGTAAGTCGTTCTTTAAAAGATATTGCTTATAAATCAATTGCTATTAAAGATGAATATATTGCTAATCACGGAAGAGAAGCTACTGTTGAAGAAATAGCAAATAGATTAGAAGTTGACCCATTAGATGTTGTATTAGCATTTGAAGCAATTCAAGATACAATTTCAATGTCTACTCCAATATTTGATAATGGTGGGGATGTAATTGAATTATCAGATCAAATAGCATCTAAAGAAGCAGTAGAATCAAATGTTATAAAAGATCATCAAGTTAAACATGCTTTAGCTAGTTTAACAGGAAGAGGTAAAACTATAATTTATGACCGTTATTTTAACAACAAAACACAAATGGAAATAGCAGCAGAATTAGGTATTTCACAAGCACAAGTATCAAGAATAGAAAAGACAGCTTTAAAGCAAATGAAAGAAGTAATAAGTTAAATCACATTTATTAAATTAAATGTGATTTATTTTTT
>JAWXUF010000013.1:0-28627 GCA_044432865.1 bacterium
AGTTAGTAGTTCTTAAAATATAAAACAGTAAATTCCATTGTAATATAGCGGAATTTACTGTTTCATTTTATAATACTAATTTTAATTTTTAAAAAACGGAATTTAGTTTTTCATTCAAGGCAAAAATAAAACATTAATTACATTGTAATCAAGAAATTAAATATCGTTTTCGAATGAAGGTCAATATTTATTTCTGGGTGAAATTGTACGCAAATAATTTTCCCATTTTTATGCTCAATAATTTCAGGAACGCCACATTCATCATCGTACGAGACAATTAACCCCTCACCCAATTCCCCTACAACTTGATGGTGATATGAATTAACAACAATGCTTTCTGGAAGTTCTAAAATTGAACTATTAACTTTAAAAATTTTATGAGAAACTTCCATATGATTATCAATATGTTGAATCAATGTACCACCAAAAAATACATTAACACTTTGAATCCCCCTACAAATACCTAGAATTTTTTTATTATTTAAATAAGCGTGTCTTATTATTTTGAAATCAAGGGCATCAATAAAATCATCAATTCCATTACAATTGTCATTCTCTTGATTATAAAGTTTAGGATTTAAATCATCGCCACCAGGTAATAAAAAACAATCACATATATCCAAGATTATTTCCGACTGTTCAGGCATTAAAAGGACAACTTCACAATCATCAAATGAATCTAAGTATCTTTTGTATAACAAATAAACATCTTTTCCATTACTAATTGAACTTCTCACTGGGATTCCTATCCTCATATTTCCTCCTAAAATAAAAAAAGACCGCTTATTCGCGATCTTGTTTTTGAACATCATTGAAACTTAATTCTGTTGGAGTATTTCTTCCGAATACTTCAAGAAGTACAGTAACAGTTTGTTTCTCTTCACTGATCGCTGATACTTCCGCAATTTTATCTTTGAACATACCTGTAATGATTTTTACAGTATCTCCAACAACAACTCCAAATTCAGGCGTTTCTAATTGTCCTATTTGTCTTAAAATTGTATTGATTTCTTCTTCTGGAAGAGGAATTGGTTTCGCTCCTTGACCAGACGATCCTAAGAAACCAGTAACTTTAGGTGTATTTCTAACAATATACCATGATTTCTCAGTTATAATCATTTCAACAAAAATATAACTTGGGAACATTTTTCTTAATTTAACAACAGGAGTTCCATCTTTTTTAAACTCTGTGTATTCTTCTTCTGGAATTAACACATTAAAAATAGTGTCTTGTTGACCAAGAGTGTTTACTCTAGCCTCTAAATCTGTTTTTACAGAATTTTCATATCCAGAATAAGTTTGAACTATATACCATCTTCTATCATCCATATTATTCACCTACACCGCTCCTAACACAGCAGAAATTACTGCGTCATATAATAAAAATACACTTGCCATAAAAATTAAGAAAATAAATACTCTAGCTACATTACCACCGAACACACCTTTTGAAGGTAAAGATAAATGTTTAATTTCTTTTTTAGTTGGCTTAAATATTGGAATAATGAATAAAAGAAATCCGATTAAACCAAATGCAACGAAAACCCATCCTACAACAGTAGAATATTCTCCAAGAACAGGTGTATTATCTTTAAATACTAATACATCAGATAAAACTAATGCACCAATACCCATAGCAACACAACTGATAAATCCTAATAAATAAGTTTCCCATTTATGTTCTTCTTTTAGAACTTTGATAAACCAATTTTCAGGCTCATCTTTCTTTTTCTTGTTATTTTTTTTAGGTTCAACAGCTTTTGTTGTAGTTACTTCTTCATTCACTACTTCTTCATTTGTTACTTCTTCGTTTAATAATTCCATATTTGCCTCCTATTTAGTCTCTTTATGTAATGTGTGTTTATTACAATTAGGACAATGTTTTTTAAGTTCTAATCTAACAAAATTATTTGTTTTATTTTTTGTAGTAGTATAATTTCTACCATAACACTCTTCACATACTAATATTATTTTTTCTCTCATATTAAAAAAACCACCTTTTTTATAAAGTGTTTACAAGTTATTGTAACACTAATTAATTATCTAGTCAATTATTTAATTCCTTCAGAATTTAAAAGAATTGCGAATTTTGTTCTAATAGCATGATATGTATTATAAATACGTCTAATATTAGTATCATACTTCACTACAAAATCTTCTTTTGTCATTCCACCAATCATTATTTCCGTCAAAACTAATCTCTCAAATGCAGATAACCTTTTAAACAATCTATCTACATGTTGTGTAACACTAGCTTTAGAAAGAACATCATAACAATCGAATGGCTGTTCTCTTAAAACTCTTTGCTTTTCATAAACCAAATAATCTACTACACTTTTCTCTTTATAATGTATACTTAGTAATTTATTAATTCTCCTAGAAAATATAACAGTAACATAAGTGTAGAACAATACATTTCTATTTGCATCAAATGTATCAATACATCCAATGAGTAATAAAAAACATTCCTGAAATAAATCATCTTGCGTATATAAAGGTGTATTAATACTCTTAATTCGTTTCCAAATAACACCTTTATATTTATTTAGCAAGTAATCGTAAGCCTCTTGTGAGTGTCTACGAATTAAATAAAGTAATTCAAAATCATTATATAAATAATTCAATATTCATTATTTGTGCTTATTATTCACTAAGGCAGATAAACATATCGCCGCACTAGCACTAGCGTTAAGTGAATTTACATGTCCATACATTGGGATTTTTGTAAGGAAATCACATTTTTTTTGTGTCAATTGACTAATACCATAACCTTCAGATCCAATAACGATAGCTAAAGAAGTATCAAATTTAACATCATAAATACTTGTTGTCGCTGAAGCATCAGTCCCAACAATCCAAAAACCATTCTTTTTTAAGTAATCAATTGTTTGATTGATATTAGTTTCTTGGCATATCTTAACATATTCAATCGCACCTGTTGATATTTTAACAACAGTATCCGTAACCGCAACACTTCTATTTTTAGGAATAACAATTCCATCAATACCAAACGCATCACAGCTACGAATTATTGCACCTAAATTATTTGGATCATTTAGTTTATCTAAAATTACAATCAATTGTTTCTTGCTTGTATCAATAATATCATCAATACTGTTTGTATCGTAATCAGTAACATTAGCACCATATCCTTGATGTAATCCTTTAAACATTTTGTCCATTTCATTACCTTTTAAGACATGTAGTTTAATTCCAGCTTTTTTAACTCTTTCAACAAACTTGAAATCTTTTTGATGAACATCTTCTCTTAAAAATATTTCATAAAATCTATGTTTTGCATCTAAGGCAGCATAGATTACATTTTTACCAAATATATTCATTAAATTTTACCAATTAATTTCAATACTTTGTTCGAACCGTTTTTAATCCAAGGGACAATATTTTCTAGTACTATCATTAATGGATATGCAGCTTGGATTAACACAACTAATAATATACCAGATACTAAATCGAATTCAGGGAATTCAGCAATAAATGGAGTATCAAAGAATCTATCTTGGTAAATAAATGGATTTAATTCGAAGAAATCTGGAATTAATAACATAAGACCAACAGATAGTATTAACATCGAAATAAATAATGCTCTTCTAATATTATTAAAAGGTTTTGACACTTTTAATAAAACCATGAAACTTGTAAATGTAGCATTAATAACAACAAGTGTAGCCATTAAGTTTTTCTCTAATGTTGCAGAAGTAATATTAGAACCAACTTCTGGAATATAATCTGCATAAATGTTCAACATTGGTGTAATATAGAAAATTATTAATGTAGAAATCATAATTGCAATTGCACCTGGTAAAGCATTTTTCAATACGTTTCCTAAGAACTTACCAACAACTTTTCTATTATTAGGTTCCATAGCTAAAATAATAGATGGGATACCGATAACAAACATTTCAATAATTAATAACTGAGAAGTTTTAATAGGGTATTGACCATTATATTGAATTATAGCAACTAACGATAACAATAAACTAAATATAGTTTTTGTTAAATATAAAGAAGCAACTTTTTGTACGTTGTTAATAACACGTCTACCTTCAGCAACCGCTTTAGGCATTGAACTAAAATTAGAATCTAGTAAAACTAAGTGAGATACATTTCTTGCAGCTTCACTACCACTAGCAATTGCAATTGAACAATCAGATTCTCTAAGTGCTAAAATATCATTAACACCATCACCTGTCATCGCAACTGTACCACCTAATGATTTAAGTGTTTTAACTAATAATTTCTTTTGACCTGGACTAACACGTCCGAAAATTGTATATTTACTCGCTGCTCTAACAACTTCTTTATCAGTTAAACCGTCTAAAGAAATATATTTATCAGCATTAGGAATACCAGCTCTCTCAGATACTTTAGAAACAGTTAACGCATTATCCCCAGAAATAACTTTTACATTAACTCCAGACTCTTTAAAGTAACGAATTGTTTCAATAGCGTCATCTCTAATTGTATCTTCAATTAAAATTAAAGCAGTAGGTGTTAATTCACCATCAATAGATGTTTCATTAATTGTACCTGTTGTATGCGCTAATAAAAGTACACGCATACCTTGAGCAGCACCCTTTTCAACATCTTTAGCAATCATATGGAATTTATCTTTTAAGACAAACTCAGGAGCACCTAAAACAAATGTTCCATTATCAACAAATTGAACAGCATTCCATTTTCTAGCACTACTAAAAGGAATCGTATTAACATGTTTAACTCTTTTTCCACGACCAAATTTTTCTTCTAATGCAACTGACGTTAAATTCCCTTCATTTAAAGCATTTAACATTGCACTTACAGCATTTGAAACAGAAAGCCCAGAACCATTATCATATTCAATAACACTTTGTACTTTCATTGTACCATCAGTAATTGTACCAGTTTTATCTAGACATAAAACGTCAACTCTAGCTAACATTTCAATACAGTATAATTCTTGTACTAACGTATTGTTTTGAGATAATTTTAATACCCCAACGTATAAAGCAACTGATGTTAATAAGAATAAACCTGAAGGAATCATACCAATCATCGCTCCAGCAGTATTTCTTACGGCTTCAGTATAATCATTACTAGAAAGTAGTGTAGACCAATCTATTTCAGATATTTTTGTCCAATCTATTGCACCAGTAGAATCAACTAAAACATTAGTAGCAACTTGAGATAAGAATAACATTGCTCCGATAGGAATGATAATAATAGCCATAACTCTAATTATTAAGTTTAATGAAGCTAATAAATCAGATTTTGGTTTTGAATATTGTTTTGCAGCTTTTGTTAATTTTTCGATATAGTTTTCTTTACCTACTTTATCAACTCTAGCTTTACATGCACCAGAAACAACAAATGAACCACTGTATAAGATATCTCCAACATTTTTTACGATTGCATCAGATTCACCAGTTAATAAAGATTCATTAACCTCGATCATACCTTCAACTACAATACTATCAGAACAAATTTGTTTACCACTTTGTAAAATTAAAATATCATCAAGTACTATTTCATTAACAGGAATATCGTATTCTTTTGAATCACGTAATACGATAGCAACAGGTGCTGAAATAACAGAAAGTTTATCTATAACTTTTTTAGATTTAATCTCTTGGAATATACCAATTGAAACATTCACTAAAACTACAGCCATAAACCCACAATCTTTTATTGCTCCAACTGTCATTAACCAAACGAAAATTGCAATTGTTATAATATTAAAAAATGTGAAAATATTAGAGAATATAATACCAGGAACTGATTTCCCAGAATTCTTTTCTATTGAGTTATCTAAACCTTTTTTCACTCTATATTCAACAATTTCACCAGATAAACCTTCATTTATGTCAGTTCTATATCTAATAATTTTTCTAGTTTTTCTTTTTTCCTTACGAACCTCAATATATGAATGATCAGCACTTTCGATGATTTTTTCATTGATTTCGTTTTCTCTTTGAAGTTTTTCTAATTTAGATTCTTTTTGTTTCTTATTTTTATACTGACCAATTAACGCATCATCATCGATAGTTGTTTGTACAACATCTAGATTTTCTTGTTCAATTAATAAATTAGTTAACTTCTTTTTAGAAATTTTTTTATTTTCTTTTTTTAATCTTTTAATCTCAGCTTTTTCAAGAGCCTTCTTTTGCTTAGGCGTTAAAACAATCTTCTCATCAATTATATCTTGTTCAAATTGTTCTTTTTCCATTTCAGCTTTCATTTCATTAATTAATTCTTGTTGTAAATCATCTTCATTTTTAACTTTCTTCGCCATTTTTACTACTCCTTATATATTCAATCGATTTTTTTATAATTTCAATCGCTCGTTCTTTTTCATTAGATAAATATAGAAATCCGATTACAGCTTCAAAACCAGTAGATTTTTGATAAGCTGCTCTTTCGATTTTTCTTCTATTAGCTGTATGATTAGAATTTCTTCCCCTTTTGTATACTGCTATTTCAGATTCAGTTAGAATGTTTTCTTCTAACAAATAATCAAGTATACTAGCTTGTGCAACAGCACTCGTAAAAGTAATTGCTGTTTTATGTAAAATATCAACTTTTGTAATTCCTAAAGAAATTAGAAAAGTTCTTATTTCTAACTCGTAAATACAATCCCCAAGATAAGCTAATGATTCTCCACTGTTTTGAATCATAATATACCTCTTTCAACTAACGCATTTCGATGTACATCTGCATTAGTGAAATCTTTTTTTATCCTTGCATCTTCCCACGCTTTATACGTAGCAATATCAGACTCATTCATTTTAGTATAAGGTAATGATATCCCTAATACATCAAAAATATTTTCAACAGTTAATACTAATGAATTTATATTAGAAAACTCCTTGCTTCTTGTTTGAACATTCAAATCTTTAAATATTTTTTGAATTAACGTATAAACATTTGGTGTGTTGAAATCATTATTCATCTGAATTTCAAATTCTTCAATGTATTCATTAATGATACTACCACCATTGATGTTATTAACATCTAATAATATTTTAGCTTGCTTATAACTTCTTAAAATTTTTTCATAATCTTTTTTATAACTATCAAAAAGTTCATCAGAAAAATTTATTTGACCACGATAATTATGCATCAAAACAAGTAATTTATAAGCCATGAATGAATTATCATTTCTTAAATCATCCACTAAGATCATATTCCCAACAGACTTACTCATTTTTTCACCATTTATATCTAATCTTCCAACATGCATAAAATATTTCGATAATTCTTTATTATGTATTGCATCATATTGAGCAATCTCATTTTCATGATGAGGAAATTTCAAATCAAATCCACCACCATGAACATCAATACTACCCTTAAAAATCGAATCAATCATACATACACATTCAGTATGCCATCCAGGTCTACCATTTGAAAAACTCGTTTCCCATTTAAGTCCTTTTTCAGTTTCTTTCCATAAAGTGAAGTCAAGTGGTCTTTCTTTCTTAGAACTATTTTCAATACGTACCCCATTATTTAGTTCTTCAATTTTTTGATTACTAAGAACACCATAATTTTTATTCTTTTCAACTCTAAAATAAACATCACCATCAACTACGTACGCTAAATCTTTCTTTATTAGTTCTTCAATAAATGAAACCATGTTAGGTATATAATCAGTAGCATATGGTACGTGATCAAACGGAAGACAATTTAATTCTTCAACATTTTTCAAAAAGTTACTTGCATGCTTATTTGCAAATGTTTTTTCATCTTCATTAAGTTCTAATGCTTTATTAATAATCTTATCATCAACATCTGTAATATTTGTTGCATATTCTACTTCAAACCCTTTGTAATTTAAGTACCTTTTGAACATATCAAAAAAAACAACAGGTCTTGCATTACCTATGTGAATAGAATTATAAACTGTAGGACCACAAACATACAATTTAACTTTGTTTTTATCATTTGGGACAAAATTTTCAATTGTGTTTGTTAATGAGTTATAAATTTTCAACCCCAAAATAATCACCTCTATAATATTATATCTTTTTTACCAGTAAAACACAAGAAATTAATTTAAAATTATGGCTTACATAAACGTCTTTCCACATTATTTAATTATATTATAATTTTGGAAAAAAATACTCAAAAAAAGAATAAACTAACACTTAATTAGTTTATTCTTTCTGAAATTATTTATTGTTTTTTGAATATGCAGGTGTTGTATCGAATGTATATTCATATTCACCTTCAGTATTTTTAGATGAATTTCTTACACTAATATTGTAAGTAATTGTACCAATTGAATCAAATGAAATTGTTTGATACGCATTATTAATACCAAATTTATTCCCAATTGTAGAATCATCACTAACACTAGTCAAATTAGTATCTTCACCAACAATAACTGAATATGTAGCAGATGAGAATGAAGCATTTGAAACAACAGACATATATGAATTCCATCCGATGAATCCACCGATTCTTAAAATATCAAGATATGGAACGTCAATTGTAACAGCTGCATCTGTTGAAGAACCAGTAATTCTTCCACTGAAGTTTGTACCAGCAAATCCACCAACACTTAAATTCATTTCTTCGATTAAAGCATGACGTTGCATATTTACAACTTCAACTGTTTCAGATGTATTTAAATCTTTATCCGTTTGAGTTTGATCAACATAAATATATACTTTTGAATTTACAGCAGTCGATGAAGCAATATTACCAGCGTTATATCCGATAAATCCACCGATAGCCATTTCAATTTTAAAATCAGAATCATTTACACTATAACCTGGAGTGTTTGAAATTTGAACATCAACTAATACATTATTAACATTAGAATTTGTGATTGAAGTTTCTAAAGCATCTTGCGCTTCACTAGCTCCAACTAATCCACCAATACGAGCATAACTTGGAACATTTAAATCTAATGTAGTATCAGTTACATCACAATCAGCAATAATACCAGCTTTGTTATAACCAACTAATCCTCCGATATATTGATCACCATCATCTGGTCCAGATGTAGTAATTGTACAATCAGTTACTGTAACATTAGAAATTGTACCAGAGTTTCTTCCGGCAACAACACCGATATATAAGTTAGTATAACGTAATGAATTAATAGTTGAATCTGAAATATCTAAATCATAAACTTCTCCACCATCAGCAATATAACCAAATAAACCTAAATATTGATCATAAGTATCTTGTTTAAAGTTAGTAATTGCATTACCTTGTCCATCAAAATCTCCAAGGAATTGTTTAGTAGAACTAGAACTAAATAAAGGACTTAATTCTTTACCTTCACAGTCGATATCATTCATTAATTCGAAATACCCGTCTGGGTCATTTCTTACGATATCATTTAAATCTTCGAATGTTCTAATTTCATGTGCAGCTTCTTTTGATCCACCTTCACCAGAAGTAATAAGTTTAGAAGTTGTATGCATTTTTCTTGCTCTATCATTGTAAGTACCAGTAAAAGTAACTACATACGCTTCACCGATTTCTAATCCTGTGAATGCTACAGATTCAGATTCACCAATAAAATCATCTATTTCGATTTCATCTGTCACATCTTCTTCAGTTGCAAATTCCCCACCAGTGATTGTAACTCTTTCAGTTTTACTGTAAGATTCACCATTAACTTCACCTGAAATAGTTAAAGTAAGTTCTGTTAATAGAGCGTCTTCATCCCAAATAACAAAATCTACAGTTACTTTTTCCCTTATAGCAGATGTTTTGATATCTTTAATTGTTGGTGTAGCACCAGTATCACAAGCTGTTAAAGAAATTACTGTAAAGCATAATACGAATGCTGATAATATTTTAAAAAGTCTTTTCATGTTTGTATCTCCTTATAAAAGTCTAGTGATAAAAAATCACATGTATTACTATTATATATCGTTTCTATAAATAATTCAATACATTTATTATGATATAAATGTGAATTGCTCGGTTATATAATTTAAAATAAAATGCAAAAAAGATACAATCGAATTTTTTCATTAATTAAATCCATCAAATAATGGTCAATTCTAGAAATTCAAAAAAATAATCACACATATGATTCAGCTTTTATTTAGTTAAGTAATTATAAAATAGTATCCCGATTGCCCCACAAATTATTAAATCTATTATTAGAGCTATTAATATCTTTTTACCTTTTCCCATTAAAGATACCTCCTTGTGATATTTCTTATATAATACACATTTTACAAACTAAATACAACATAGTCCAAATATTTATATTTTATTCTAATCAATAATATAAGAAAAAAAGACCCAGGTAGAAGCCAAGGGTCTTTTTTGTATCCATATTGAATTTTTGAATTGTTTGTAATATAACCAAATATTAACGTTTTGAGAATTGTGACGCTCTTCTCGCTTTTTTAAGACCGTATTTTTTACGTTCTTTAGCACGTGGATCACGTGTAACTAAACCAGCTGGTTTTAAAACTGCTCTTGTATCAGGTTTGATAGTCATTAAAGCACGAGTAATACCTAAACGGATTGCTCCAGCTTGACCAGTCATACCACCACCGTTAACATTAACGATAACATCAAAATTAGTTTTATTTTCAGTTAATTCTAAAGGTTGTAAAACATCTAATCTTACTGCAGCAGATGTAATATAATCTTCAAAAGAACGACCGTTTACAGTGATAACACCGCTACCCGCTTGAAGGATAACACGCGCTACAGCACTTTTACGACGACCTGTACCAAAATATTGTACTTTTTTACTTTTAGTTGCCATTTTTTCTTCCTCCTATTATGCTTTCTTACCGATTACTAAAGTTTGTGGTTGTTGAGCTGTATGAGGATGTTCTTCTCCAGCATAAACAAATAAAAGTTTTCTCATAGTATCACCTAATTTAGTGTGAGGTAACATACCATAAACTGCTTTTTCCACCATTCTAGTAGGGAATTTTTGCATCATAACTTTAGCAGGAACTGCTTTTAATCCTCCATTATAATCTGAATGAGAATAATAGATTTTATCAGACCATTTGTTACCAGTTAATTTGATTTTATCAGCATTAACAACGATAACATAGTCTCCACAGTTAACGTGTGGAGTGTAAACAGGTTTGTGTTTACCTCTTAAAATTGATGCAACTTCTGTTGCTAAACGACCTAAAGTCATTCCGTTTGCGTCTACAACATACCAAGTACGTGTAATTGTTTGGTTATTAGCCATAAATGTATTCATTTTTTTCTTCCTCCTAATTTTCATGAAGGGCATGTGGATTTTTTTAAATCTGTACCATTTGATATTGTAACTTAATATGCACGTTTTGTCAATGGAAAAAATTTAATTTATATTGAATTTTTTTGTAAAATATATTAAAATGATAATACATCTTAAAACAAAGGAGCACTTATATGGCAACTAAAGAAAAAAAAGAAGGAATTTACAGCAAAGCAATTAAAAATAGAGTTATAATAATGTTAGTGATTATTTTTATCATGTTACCAATTTTATTTTCGATTGGATTATTTACATCAACATACACATCTACTAAACCAAATCCATTTTCAGAGGATATTTACACTAAAACTAGCATTAAGTATTTAAATGAAAATAAGTTTGAAATCGATAGATATGATTTAAAAACTTTCAAAGTTGAAGTTGATGGTGAAGGAATGGAAAATGGTAGTGTTATATTAAATTTAGCATTAGGTGCGAAAATAGATACAAATATCACTTCTTCTTCAATTACAATATCTAGTTATGTATGTTATAACTGGGCAAATGTTACATCTAGCAATATGTCTAGATCAATTTCATATAATTCTAACACAACAGTAAGCGGTACAATTGATACAACATTTAATCAAAGACCTTACTTATTTGTTAACATTGATTTATTAAATGATGCTAGAATATTAACAAAGTTCACTTGGAGTGAAACAAACTCTGAAGGTGAAACTATATCATTAAATTACGTTGTAGAATCAAGTTTTAAAGATTTATATGTTTCAGATTCAACATTATTAACATAAAAATAAAAGACATCATTAAATTGATGTCTTATTTTTTTTGAAATATTCATCTAAGAATATGGCAACACCATCTTCATCGCTTGAATATTTTGTAACAATTTTAATTTCATTTAAAACTTTTTCAACAGAATTTGATAATGCAACACCAACTGTTGCTTCCTTCAACATCTCAAGATCTCCGATATCATCACCGAAGCAAATTGATTTCGGACTATTATCTTTTAATAATTTGAATAGAGCTACATTCCCATCTTGTTTATTACATGTTGATAACCTATACCAAGGTCCATTTACATAATGTGTAATTTTTAAATCATATTTAAGACTTAATCTATTGGCAATTTCACCACTCGGATCACACAATAAAATCTTTGAAGCAACATATTTGAATTCATTAGTATAATCAAAATAAGTAGCTTTTGGATTTTTTAAAGGATAACTCTCTAAGTTAGAGAATAACCCTTCATCACATTGGATAGAAAATTCTTCAACATTGTTTTCTAGTAATTCTTTAATAATTTTATTCACCAAATCATTACTAACAACATCTTCATATATCTTTTCTTTTCCTTTTACTATTAAAGCTCCACCATTCAAAATAGAATAATGAGGTTTAACTATATCAATTACATCAAGTGTAGCATCAAGACTTCTTGCTGTATTAAATACAATTATGTGCCCATCTTTTTTCAAAGAGTCTAATGTATCTAGTGTAAATTTACTAAGTGATTTATCTTTTTTTAATAATGTATCATCTAAGTCCATAATTATATACATAATAATACCTCCAATTGTTATTTGATTACTACTTCATTTAATTCAGGGTTATAAACAATTATTTCTTTACTGCTTGTTGGGATATTCTTACCAATGAAGTCAGCTCTAATTGGTAATTCTCTATGTCCTCTATCAACTAAAACAGCAAGTTGAATTTTTTTAGGACGACCAATATCTACTAATGCGTCTAAAGCACTTCTAACTGTTCTTCCTGATTGTAAAACATCATCAAATAAGATAATTGTTTTTCCAGTTATATCAACACTAAAAGAATTAACATTATTAACCTCTTTTTTATCATCTCTATATCCACTTATATCTATAGTTTCAATAGGAACATTAATATTCTCCATTGTTTTTAGATTTGATGCTACCTTTTCACAAATTGGTACACCTTTTCTTTTAATTCCAATAAATACTAAATCATTTATATTTTCATTTTTTTCAATTATTTCATGCGAAAGTCTTTTTAAAGTTCTTTCAAAACTAGTTGAATCAAGTAATACTTTCATAATAACACCTCTCATTTATGTTAAAATTATTATATCAAACAATATATAAATTGTATACATTGTTAACATAAATAAAAAATAATTAAAAATAATCATTAATAATTATTTGACAATTTAAATAATTTGTCGTATAATATATTCGAGGTGATGAATATGAATATAGTTTGGTATAACGAAAACCAAAAGACATTAATTTCTACAATTCAAAATAACAACATAACTTTAAACAAAACTTGTGTGACGTTGTTAGAGCATGCATATTCTGTTATGTTAGGATTAGACTACGAGAATAAAGTAGTATACATCAAACCATTAAGTAAAGAGGAAGCAACTCGTGGTGATATCACTGAAAAAGAGCAATATAAAATTACAGTAAAAAGTAGTTATGCTCGAGTTAGCAACAAAAACTTTATTAATGAAATAAAGAAAGTGTTAGGAATTTCTGATTTAACTGATCCAAAGAAGTATATAGCTTCATTTGATGATTATAGTAGATCTTTAAAAATTGACTTAAATAGGGGGGTATAACATGGTTAATTTATTATTTGTATTGCCAGATAACACACAAATGATTATAATATGGTTATGCATTTGTATTATAGCATTAGTTTTAGAAGCCGCTACTTCTGAGGTAGTTTCAATTTACTTTAGTTTTGGTGCACTTGTTTCAATGATTTGTGCTATAACTGGACATGTTTCATTTTATCCACAATTATTCGTTTTTGTGGGAGTGGCACTAATTACATTAGCGACAACAAGACCACTGTTCTTAAAATATTTAAAAACAAACGAAGTTAAGACGAATGTTGATGCATTAGTAGGGAAAAGATTTACTTTATTAAAACCAATTACAGAAAATCAACGTGGTGAAGTAAAAGTAAATGATGTATTATGGAGTGTTATTACAAATGATAACTCTTCAATCGAAGCAAATTGTACTGTAGAAGTTTTATCTTTAGAAGGTTCAAAATTAGTTGTAAAAAAAATATAAAAAATAAGGGAGAAAAAATATGAATCAAATATTAACAGATACATCAAGCGGACTTGATGGAACAATCATTGGAGTTTTTGCAATTATTATCATTTTAATTATCGTAATTTTAATGTTAATTGCAGGTATTAAAGTTGTAAGACAAGCAGAAAAAATTGTTGTTGAGCGTTTAGGAGCATATCATAAAACTTGGGGTGTAGGTATTCATTTTGCAGTTCCATTTCTTGACCGTATAGCAAAGAAAATTAGTTTAAAAGAACAAGTTAAGGATTTCGATCCACAACCAGTTATTACAAAAGATAATGTTACTATGTCAATTGACACTGTAGTATTCTTCTCTGTAACAGATCCAAAATTATACACTTATGGTGTTGAAAATCCAATCAATGCATTAGAAAACTTAAGTGCTACTACTCTTCGTAATATTATTGGGGAATTAGACTTAGACCAAACTCTTACTAGTAGAGATATTATAAATTCAAAAATGAGATCAACGTTAGATGAAGCGACTGATCCATGGGGAATCAAAGTTAACCGTGTTGAGGTTAAAAATATTGTTCCACCAAAAGATATCAGAGATGCAATGGAAAAACAAATGAGAGCTGAACGTGAAAAACGTGAATCAATTTTAAGAGCTCAAGGTGAAAAAGAATCTGCAATTTTACAAGCTCAAGGTGAAAAAGAATCTGCTATCTTAAGAGCTGAAGGTGAAAAAGAACAAATGATTCGTATCGCTGAAGGTCAAAAACAAGAGTTAATTTCACATGCTGAAGGTAATGCTGAAGCAATTAGAATCAATAAAGAAGCTGAAGCTCTAGGTATCAAATTAATTAAAGAAGCTAAAGCTGATAGTACTGTATTAACATTAAAATCATTAGAAGCTTTTGCTGCTGTAGCTGATGGGCAAGCAACAAAAATTATCATTCCATCTGAAATTCAAAACTTAGCTGGATTAATTACTTCTATTGGAGAAATTAAAGATACTAAATAAAATAAAAAAGATAGACCTTAAGTAAAAAGGTCTATCTTTTTTTATCCAAATAATTCAAAGAATATTGTTCTTAAATAAAATTGATTGTTCAATAGAATCAATAATAAGAAGTCTAACATAAAAAATGAGAATAATACTAAATTTTTAATCTTACCTCTTTTTGAGTTTATGAGTAGATACAATAAAATACTTACTCCAACCATTGAGAAAACAATTGAATAATTTCTAAATGAAGCAAATTCCCAAAAATGCATTCTAATTGAAATTAGAATAAACAATAGTAATGCAGAAATAGCAGTGAATATTTCTGGAATATGATACCTAGAAAATTTGATTGCACATATAATGATTGCAATTAAAGCTACAGCAATTATTATTGTTACAATGAACATTGAAGTATCTTTATAGTATAAAGAACTCAAAAATGCACCTATTGATATTATCCCATCAGAAACTGTATCACTGTATCTATATAAGTTAACTACTTGTAAAATTAATGTTAATCCTACTATCAAACCAAAGTATAAAAATTGCTTTGGTTTTTGTTTATAATACTTCGCTGAAAACGAATGCTTATCTTCCTTCACTAGTCCGTGTCTATATAAATATAATACGACATTAAATATTGTATAGAAAAATAAAATGTATGTAGCAATCATTGATGAAGAGTTAGTAGTTAATGAGATAATTAATGAAACAGCTGATAGTAGCAACGCAATGATTGGTCCAATAAATTCAATTGTAAAAAATGTAGCACTACTTTTTTTAGCAACTGATGTATTTTTCTTCTCTATCATAGCATGTACATCTTTAGAAACTTTCGCTTCTGCCTCAGCACTAATATAATAGAATTCTCCACTTGTTTTAAAGTAATCTAAAATAGCCTCTTTTACTATTTCAGGCTTTACATCTAAATTAGCATTTTTATCTAATATATAGTTCTTTTTAGAAACACTTAGTATTGATTCTTCAGGTCCAAAATGTCTTGATTTATCTTCTACTAAGGCGTGATTACTAAAATAATCAAACGCATGTTTTTCTAAAACTTGGACATCGAATTTTT
Source organism: bacterium (assembly GCA_044432865.1). Taxonomy (GTDB): domain Bacteria; phylum Bacillota_I; class Bacilli_A; order Acholeplasmatales; family Anaeroplasmataceae; genus JAWXUE01. The sequence goes on from JAWXUF010000013.1 coordinate 16,329, forward strand.
TCTTTGTAGTAATTGTAAGAATTAATAGAGGACTCTCTAAAACTTCTTTTGAAACTGAAATAGCATTATGTCTCATATTAAAAGTTTTTAAATGTCTTAATAATTCAATAATCTTGTTTAAATTAGATAAATCTAATTGTTTCTTTTCATGAAATCTTTCAACGTTGAAAGTTGATATATCAATTTTTTCAGAAATTATCCATCGACAAGTAAGAATTAACTCTTCAAGACGGTGAAGATAATTGTTATCAATTCTTGCATTAGGAGGGAATATATATTTCTTTTTATCGATATTATATTTAGAAGCTAACAAGTTTAAACTTCTTGTATTACTTTTTTTAATATGAATACTTAATTTAGTATACAGTTTTCTATCTTCTTCAACAATATTCTCATCTAAGAATTTCATTATTTTATCAACATGAAACATAATTACCTCCTTTCACAACAATTAATATGTTATTTTATTTTTTTATGTAAATCACACCAGAAGTCAAATAGTATATTGCTATATAATCCTTCTGTGAATCTTTCAATATCATCTATTTCAATTAATGTTTCCATTAACCCAGCAAGATCTTTAAACATGTGTTTATCTTCAGTAATGAATATTGGGTTTCTAACATTAGCTAAATAAAATAAATGTCCTGCTTCCCAGTTATTTAATTTATGATCAGCTACTAGTTGATACACATCAACTTCATTACCAGTTTTAATTCTTTGTGCACTTGGATTAAGATTAGAATAATTTTTTAAAACACCATTATTTATCCAACGTCCAATATTATTAAATCTTTCTTCAAATGATACTTTTTCTAATTTTGAGTAATTAATAATATCATTCATTGAGAAGAAAACATGCTCATTGTATCTAAATGGAATACAACCTGATGTTTTAAACGAAAGTGCAAAATACCCTTCTTTTCTTGTAAAATCATATTGACTTGAATCAATATCATATTTTTTCAAGATAAATCTAGCAATACTATTATTAGCAAGTAAATTTTCTAATTTAATTCCTAATTCATTCTTATAAACAGATACCAAGAAATTATCTAAAGTTTTATAATGAATACCATTAGAATAAACTCCAGATGTTGTTAATAAATTAATGATTATATCAATATCTAAACTTGTCATTCTTTTCTTGGAAAATACAACATATAATTCTCTTAGGATAGTTTGATTTTCTATTACTTGTTCTAAAATATCAAATGGTATTATCGACTTATCACTAAACCAATAATAATTATTTAAATACAATGCATATTCATCAACAGTGTTAAATATTAATCCATCATAAGCTAAATAAATAGATGGATTTAAAGCTCTAATAAAATCAAATAATGCAAGTTCAAAATTACCACTATTTTTACTTGAAGATATTTTAGAAAATTGAGTTGGATCAATATCAAATGCACCTAATTGTTCATTTTGTATAAATTTCAGTCCTAAATTCCAATTTTTAATTAACTCTAAAGATAATAATATCTTGTTATCATATAATTTATTATTAAATAAAGCATAATCAAAATGTCTAACATTAACATTATCAGTTAATATCATATTTTTTATATAATTATTGTTTCTAAATCTTTGAATAATTGTTTCTTCAGATGATAACCCTTGTTTAATAGTTACATGAGGTGGAATTGGCAAGTCTACAATATCATAATCAATTGTATCTTTTAATCCATAGTGATACTGATTACATAGTGGATCTACTTTTTGTAATCTAGTACCATTTAAATCATCTAAGTAACATGTAAAAATATGTTTCCATTGTCTTGGAGAAAATCTATTTTCTTCACCAAAGTTTTTTCCACTTAAATGAGCATTATTTATAAATGCTTCTTTAATATATCCAGGTAAATGCGCCCAAATTGGTTCTTCCATTCCTTTAGGAGCATGTCTTAATGTTTGCTCTTTTCTAAGGAAATATGGGAATAAACCATTTGAAACACGCACTGATTCAGCAACTATTTTATCATTATGAATTTGTTGTGAATATGGTGGTTTTGCTCTAAATACTAGATGGAATAATAATGAAAATACAGCGTAATTTTCATTACCAAAAGTTCTAAAATGAGAATTTTGCTTACCTATATTAGCTGAATCAATTTCAGGAGGAATAAATCCTGGAGATACAAGTAAACAAGGGAAATTTCCTAATTGATAACTATCACAGTCGATAAAAAATACGTTTGTAATATCTTCTTCTTGTATCATAAAGTTCTCAAGTTTAATATCACCAATGATGATATTCTTGTCATGTAAATAAATGATTGTATCTAAGATAGATAATATAAGTTTACATAGTGTTTTCTTATTAGTAGAATTTATATTTACTTCTCCATCTCCATCATTAACATTTCTAACGATACTAGATGTAAATTTCTTTAAGTCAATTCCACTAATATATTGCATTGAAAATCCAATAAATTGTTTTTCTGCATTGTAAATAGTATCAATTGGCCAAATAACATTAGGGTTATTAATTTTCATTTTAACCATTTGTTCAATTCTTCTTTGAGTATAAGTTCTCATACCACCATTGTTATCTGGTTTAATAAGTTTAATAACTTCATTTCTCTTACTCGATAAATATACTAAACCTTCTCCACCATCACCAACTAATTTCCCAAGTTTAATTAATTGTTTGTTTTGTGTATATACTGTTTCACCTGTAGTTGGCAATCCAGATATTGTATAAGTTTCATGATTGTAAACATCATATGGGATTAATTCTCCACCACGATATTTTAATTTTCCTTTTGTAATTAAAGAATCATTATTAGTAACTTTGTTATCACTATCAATTATATTCTTTAATATTGAAGGTATCTTTGGGTTTAGGTAATTTAAAAATTTAAGTAATGCAATATCATACTGATTATTCGATCTAAGGTTTTCTATTTCATCGCTGAACTTTTTATCACAAAGATCTTTATATAATTCATGGTTCATTGCAACTAAAGATTGATCCCAATTATTAACCATTTCTAAAGACAAAAAAACCTTGTCATTGAAGGATTTTTTGTTAAACATAACAGATACAGCTAAAGTATTACCAGTAGCTGTTTCTGTTGGAATATTGGTCATGTTATTGTCATTATCAAATCTCATAATTACACTTCCCTATTATAAATTACTTTACGAACGTAAATTCAATGTCATAGAATATTCCGGCGTTTCTTTTTAAATTAAACTCGAAATAATTATCTTTGTATCTAGTCGTATTTTTTAATGCTTGGATAATATTAACTATTACAGCTGGTTGTACAGATTTATCTGATTTAGCAAATAACTCTCTTACAGTTCCATCAATAGTTACACCAGTTAAAGCGATAACTTCTTCTCTACTCATTTGAATATCTACAGCAGAGTAAGGCATATTGTCCACTTGACCAATGAAGTGATAATTATTACACTTAGGGTCAACTGCTGCTAATTTACCAGATTCAAGATCTTCTAAGTAGCATGTAAATATTTTTTGCCATTCTAAAGGTGTTAACCTTTTCTTTTCACCAAAATTATTACCACTATGGTGACCAACATTAATAAATGCTTTTTTAATATATCCAGGTAAATGTCCCCAAATCGGTTCCTCAGTACCACGTGGAGCAGTCTTAATTGTTTTTTCCTTATCTAAGAAATAAGGGAATTCTCCACTTTTAGCACGTTCCCAATCGGCAATATCTTTACCTGTATGATTTTGTTGCGTATAAGGACTTTTAGCACGGAATATTAAATGGAATATTAATGAGAATATAGCAAAATACTCATTACCAAAAGTTCTAAATTTATCATTTTGTCTACCTGTAACAGATGGATCTATTTCAGGTGGCTTAAATCCTGGAGAAACTAGAATTGCTGGGAATTCTCCAACTTGATAACTATCGCAATCGACGAAATAAATATTTGAAATATCTTTATCTTTAATCATAAAGTTTTCTAATTTAATATCTCCAATTACAATGTTTCTTTGATGTAAATAAAGAATTGTATCTAAAATAGATAATATTAATTTACATAAATCAACTTTATTAATAAAGTTAATGTTTATTTCATTTGGTTTTAAAACCGCATTTGGCATTTTATGGAATGTAAAACTTTTAAGGTCAATTCCTGAAACGTTTTTCATTGTAAATCCAACGAACTTACCATCAGATGCATAAACTGTATCTTGAGGCCAAACAATTAATTCATTATCAATAGTAATTTGAACCATTTGCTCAAGTTTCTTTTGTTTATTTTTAGTGTTTGCATTTGGTTTTAAAATCTTAACAACTTCATCAGGTCTATTAGTAGAGTAAACTATACCTTCTCCACCATCACCTAATTTTTTCCCTATTACAATTTGATCACCATTTTTAGTAAAAATAGTTCCACCAGTTACAGGAGCAATAACTTTAATTGCTTCATCTTTATAAAATTCTAATGGAATTCTTTCTCCACCACGATACTTTAATGATCCAACAACTTCCTCTTCTTCAGTTACTGTAACACCAGTATCAACGATGTAATCTAGTTCTTCTTGATATTCAAAAGGAACGCAATTTTGATCAAATCCAATAGCATTGATATTAGTTACATGTGTTTCTTCAGCAATCAAATTTAAGTATGATGTTGCTTCAATTTCGTCATTAGTAATTAATAATAATTTGTAATTGCTATATTTTAAAATATTGTTTGCAGCTTCTTTATAAGTTGCTTGTAACGGTTTTAAAATAGAATTATCGTTAGGATGCATCATTTTTAAAGAAATTAAGTTAGCATTAAATAATTCAGGAAATTTATTCTGGAATATTTTGTTTTCAGCTAATTGATTATTAATTAAAAATGAATGCGGTCTAAACTTAGATTGTTTAAACAATGCAATAATTTTTGTTGTCAATAAATCGTTTTTAAATATAGAAGGAGATAAGAATACTCTATCATACGTACTTACAAACTGATCAAAAGACTCTATAACATTTTTTTTCATTCTTACTCACTCCTTGTAATTTTATTTTTTGAAAGTGACGTTATTTTATCATCAAATAAATAAACAAACGTCATATTTCGATACGCTTTTTCAGTTAATTCATGTGAAAAAGTTCTGTGTTCATCTAAATTTTCTAACACATTAATATAATATTCTAATACTTCAGTTACTTTAAACTTAGATTGTGTTTCAAAATAAGCTTGAACCTTATCATAGAATGCTTTAGCTTCTTTAGCAGATATAACTTTCTTTAAAGATGTTAGTAATTCTGCATTATTTTTTTCGTATACTTTTTCAAGTTTTTCTAACTCTAACAGTTCTTCTTCAGACTGCTCATCAATGTTTTCTAGACCTTCAATTCTGAAGTGATCGTCGAATTCTTCATCTTCGTCTTCATCTTTTGTAACTGGTCTTTCGTAATGTGTAACAACATATCCATCATCGTCTATTTCACAACTATCTGTAATTAGCAGAGCTAATCCACAGTCATCACGAGCTTTAGAAAATTCAACTAAACGAGGAAGTAACTCTTCGTTTAATGATTTTTGTGCCTCTTCAAATGATTCTGCTTTAATTGTATTTTTTATTAATTTACCAGCACCTGCTGCGAATTTTTTTTGGAACGCAACACGTTGATCAATTAACCCATCAACACCATCTGTCATCAAAATAAATCCATTAAGGTTGGCATTTTTTGGTTTTTTAAGTTGGAATTGAGATGTAGCATACCAACGTTCATCTATTTGTGCTAAATTATAAATATTAGCAGGATAGATTGTACCGTTTACTTCTCCATCTTTCTTCTCTTCCATTACTATTTTGATTTTATTATCAATTACAGCTCCGATGATTCCATCACCGATTTGCCCTAATATAAATTTCCCATCTTTTTCAGCGACAAACATTGCTGTAGCGTTAAGACAATCTAAATCAAATTCTCTTTCGCTTCTTCTAGCAATGAACGCTTCATACTTTTCTTTATGAGTAACTTTGTACTCGTCGAATATGTCATTATTCTCTTCAATATATTTAATTAGTGATTTAGCAATTTCGTTTACAATTGTTTTTCTAGAAGATAAAATTTCATCATCATAAATTTCATCAAATCTATCAATAAATAATTGGCAAAGTGCTTCAGTGGTTACTAAAGAACCGTACTGTGATATATCCGAACTACCGCATCCATCAGACACAACAGCAACATGCACACCATTATCAAATCGACAAAGTGCTTTATCTTGACATGGTATATTACGTGGTCCATGACTTTTACCGACTAATTCACCATAACTATATATCCATTTTTTTTCCATTTTAAGTAACCCCTTCCGTTTAAATTATAACTCAGCCCAATTGCTCATGTTACTTATATCTAGTTTTACCTTATCTCCGACTGCAGAGGCAGAAATAGCAGATACACTTTTTCCTATGAATTCAAAAAATTCATTAAAGTTTAATTCTTTCAAATGCAATGCTCTTGGTGTAACACAAAAACCATTTAGCACATCAAGAACTTCTTTTAACTTAGTTTTATTTCTACTCATACCTACAGCAATAGGGAACAATGTTAATTTCTTATCATCTAGTAAAATTTTTGTTCGTTCTTGAACTTCTTGGATATATTCACTATCACCAGGTTTACCATCTGTTATAACAATTAACCATGGTTGATAATAATCTACACCGTTTTCTTTATATTTATTTTTTCTACGATCAAGTAAATCTAATGATTTATTTATTCCATGCGCTAAAGCAGATCCACCTTCTGCAGTTAAAGTAATTTGTTGTTTTTTATCTACAGTTGAAAACTCTTCAATAACGTTAACTTCGCTATTAAAAGTTACAATAGATATCTCGCAAGAATTACATGCTAACTCATCAGATTTTATTGCTTCATACAAAGCATCAACACCTTCGTTTAATGCTTTTATCGCTGAATTTATAGTCATTGATCCACTTGTATCAAGGCAAAGACACACAGGAAGTCGAGCAGTTGTGTTTAGTACTAAATCATCATCTACTCCATACATCATGGTATTTTCTTCTTTTTTAACTTTTTTTGCCATGATATAAACCTCCTATTATCTTATAATTCCGCCCAATCATCCATGTTTGATGTATCTAATTCGATTTTTTCACCAACAGTTGAATTTGAAACGATAGAAACAGATTTACCTAACCATTCAAAGAACTCAGAGAAATTATTTCCTTTTAATTTCAATGCACCTTTTCTTGAAAATTTGTTTAAGTTATCCATATCTACTAAGTTACCAATACCTACACTAAACACTGATAATCTTTTTTCTGATTCCATTTGTCTTACTGAATCTTGAACAGCAATAATAGAATTATAATCATCTGGTTGTCCATCTGTAAATAATACTAACCATGGTTGGAAATATTCCACACCATTTTTTTTGTACTCATCTTTACGTTTGTTTAATAATTGTAATGCTTTGTTAACTCCACCAGTCATATCAGTTTTACCATTAGGAATAAACATTGCATCTTTCTTTTTATCAACAGTTGAGAACTCTTCTAAAACTTCAACTTTTGATCCGTATGTTACAATTGAAACTTCACAAGCTTGTAACGCTGCTTGATTTTCTCTAATTGATTTATAAAAATCTTTTACACCTAAATTTAATTCTTCAATACAAGTACACATACTACCACTTGTATCAATACAAAGACAAACAGGAATTCTTGCCGACGTATTTAATACTAAATCTTCTTCATCACCATATATTTTTTTTGACATATTCGTTCTCCTTTTTTATTTTATAATTCAGCCCAATCATCTAAACTAGATGTATCAAGTTTAATTTTATCTCCAACTCTAGAGTTAGAAACGATAGAAATACTTTTCCCTAACCATTCAAAGAATTCTTCAAATTTATCATTTTTAATTGATAAAGGTTTTCTTCTTGAAAAACCACTTAATGAACTCATGTTTACTTCATCACTTAAAGCAAATGTAAATACAGATAATTTACTTTGAGCTTCTAATTCTTTAACACGTTGTTGAACAATAGTAACATCATCAGATGCATCACCATCTGTAAAGATTACTAACCATGGTTGATGGTATTCAACACCAGTTTCTTTATATTCATTTTTTCTTGCTTCTAATAAATCTAATGATAATTCAACACCCTTAGCCATTGAAGTTTTATCACCAGTTTTTGGCGCTGTAAAAGGATTTTTGCTTGATACCGGAGAAAAATCTTCGATACATTGCGCTTCATCAGCAAATGATACACATGCAATTTCGCATGATAAATTTGCTTGTTGATTTCTTCTTACAGAATCATAAAATTTATTAATCCCTTTTACCATTTCTTTCATTAAAGTATCACCTTCTGATAATACTATCCACTGTTTACCGTCAATAAATTGTCTTCTACCAGTGTCTTTACCACCATTACCAGTTACTTTATTCATTGAAGCTGACGCATCAATACATAAACATACAGGAATTCTAGTGGCAGTATTTAATACTAAATCATCTACGTATTTATTTTCCATTTTAAATATCCTCCCAATCTGTTAAACCAGAAAAATCTAGTTTGATTTCATTTTCAAATGCTACTGTATCTATGCTATGTCCAAGCCATTCAAAGAAATGTGCAATTTTATTTTTATTTATAACTTGTGGTTCAATAGTCTTAGATAATTTAATCGATTTATCTTTTGATTTTTTACCACCGTCTGCTCCATCATTAGAACTTACTAAGCTACTAATATTGATTGTAATAATTGTAATTTTTTTAGATTTTTCTAAAGATAAAGTTTTTTTAGCTGCTAAAGTTACACTTTTTTTATGTTCTTTTAAAGTTTGTTTACCATCGTTTATAACTATTAACCAAGGTTGATAATAACCAACTCCGTGAGCATTATAAATTTGTTTTCTATTTTGTAATAAATCAAGTGCACAGTTAATTCCTACTCCTAAGTCACCAGAACTAGTCGTATCTTTAACTACAAAATTAAGACCTTGATTATAATTAGATAAACATGTGTAATCTTGTGCAACATCAGGCGTATTACCGAATGATACTACTGAAATTTCAGCGCAATCTCTTAAGTTGTCGCTTTCTTCTATTTTCGCGTATAAGCTATCTACACCTTTTTTAACTTCATTCAAAACTTCTGAAACATGATTTTTCTCAGTTTCAGTTGCACTTGAATTTACACAGATACAAATCGGAACACGTTTTGCAGTGTTATACATTAAGTCTTCATCATCTACTATATTATTGTTCATTGTTTTCCCTCCGTTAAAAGTTTTTATTCGATGTCATTTAAATCATCAATATCATCTAATTCGGAATCATTATATTCCTCTTTAACAATACAATTTAAAGCATCATTTGTTTTATCAAATTCATAAAATCCAAGCATTGAAGTAATATATCCAATATCCAAAATTTTATTGAAAGTTTCATATACAGGGATCAAAGGTAAAAATTTTTCAATTTTTTCTTTTTCATTAGAAATAATTAAGATGTCTTTTAGGTAGTAATTCTTTATTACTACCTCAAGTAATTTGTTTTCAACATCTCTTTCATTATTTTCCCCAAGAAAGAATATTTTCTTATTTTCAGCAAATTGATTTATTTTACTTACAATATCAACATATTCTTTTCTTTTAAATTCATTTTTTTCTGTTCTTACTAAATCATTTAATTTTTTCATTTCAGGAGTTACTATTCTTATATCTGATACTTCGATATCATATATCGAAAAAAACTTACCACTTAATAAAGAAACATAATCTAAAACGAAAACATAATCATATTTTTTCATTATACTTCATCTACTGAATAAGACACTTTGATACTAGAGAAGAAATTACCGGCTTTAACCTTTTTCCAATCTTTAGACCAACTTTCAGTTGCCTTTCTAGAGTATACAAATGCTGTAATTTTTCTCTTACAGTTAAAGAAAACAAATTCACCAACATTTTTAGTAGTTGCTGGAATACTGATTTCTTTAATGTCTGCACAACTATTAAATGAATTCGCATTGATTGTTGTTGTTGCATCTCCAAATGAAACTCTTAGTATATTTTTTGCATATGCAAAGGTACCATCTATTATAGCTTGATTTGTAATAGAAATAACTTTGATTGGTAGGGCTCTATCTAATTCAACTAAAGAAGAAATTTTTTCAGTTTTATTTATAGAACTTCCAATAAATGGAATAGATATAATTTCTAAATTTTCACATTTCTTAATTATATTTTCTCCTATTACGTTGCACATATTAGTAATATTAATATCTTTTAAATTTTCACAACCCATGAATGCTTCATTTCCAATTTCTTGAATCTTACCAGTATTCATATGTGTTAATTTACTATTATTTTTAAATGCTTTATCAGCAATCTTTTTAACATTATGTTCAATAACGATTTTTTCAGATATTTGATTTGCAGCAAATATAATCGAACTATTTCTATTATCAATTACCATATTAGCAGGAGATGAATAGAATTCATTTTTAACAATATTAACATGATCAATTGAACATAATCTTAATGCTTCAGCATCAAGTTCATTTAATGCCGCACCCATATTTAAAAATGAAATTTTTAATAATTCATCTCTCTTTGTTAACATAGAAGTTTTTAGAGATTTAAGATTTAGTACATTCAATGTAATTAAATCACATAAACCATTTAAGAATCCTTCGTTGAAATCTACACCTTTATAATTGATAACATCAATTGTTGTTATAGCTGTTGTAAAGATTTCACTTAATAAACCTTTTACTTTACCGATCGTTATAGTATTAAGTTTAGTTACATCTTTAAATGAATTATTAAATTTAATAGAGTCATTTTCTATTTCTAAATTTGTTATTGTATGACAAATTTGGAATGCACCAGGAAGAATTTCCTTAGTAGTTTTAGGTATTGCGATCTTAGGTGATTCTTCTGCACAACAATAAATTAATTTATTTTCTGCATAAATACATCCATCACTAACACTTACATTTTTATTACTTCTATTAATTAGATTAGAAATTCTTGTGTTATCAAACGCATACTCTTTTATTGAAGTTGTTGAATCAGGGATAACAAGTGTATTGATATTTAAGTTTCTAAATAAACCACTTTCCATTTTAACAATTTCAACTTTTTGTAAATCTAAAGTTTCAATACTAGAACAATTTCTAAATGGTTCTGTACATATTAAACCTTCAGTAATCGTAATATTCTTAAAGGCACGATTAACTTCCATTCTTTCAAATAAATAACCAATGTCTTTACCAGTTTCTCTATTTAAACCTAAGAAAGTAAGATATAAAGAATCTATTGAAGGACAATTTTTAAAGATTTCTCCTTCAATTGTATCTACATTTACATCAACAACTAATCCTTCTAATTTCTCGCAATTAACAAAAGTATTTTGAGAAATTGTTTTTACTTTATTTGTATTTACTTTAGTTAATTCATTACAGTTAACAAAAGTATTTGAATTTAATGTATGAACTTGATCTGGAATAGTGATTTCACCAGAGATATTATTAACATGTACAATTGCACCTTTTTTAATATCAACTAACATTTCATTTAATGTTAAGAAATCATCAGTCTCTACAATTGATAAGTCATCAACAACAGCATCAATTAATGTTGTGTTGTGGAAATCAGTTAATTTGTTACCAATTTTTAAACTTACCATTTGACTGTTACTAAATGCATATTCATCAATAGTTGCTACGTTATCAAAAATCATTTCACCAAGAACTGAATTCGAGAATGCATAAGCTCCAATTGTTTCAATTTTATCAGGATGAGAGAATACAACTTCTTTACAACCATTAAATGCATAGTTAGAAATATTCTTCATTTCACATGCAACTTCAATGTTGATATTCATACCTGAGAAAACTCCATTAGGTAAAGTACCATCGTTTATCACGATCGTATCTAATGATTCAGGAATATAAAATTCTTTCTCAACATTACCATTAACTTGGATTACTTTTTTTGTTGAATTTTGATTCATAGAATCAAATAATGCACCGGCATAAATAAATCTTAATGGCATTTCGATATGAAGTATTTTTTCACATCCAGCAAAGATCCCCACACCCATGTATTTAGTTTTTGGAGATAGTTTAATATGTTCAATCTCACTATGTGCAAATGCATAATCACCGATAGATTCTGCATGTTCGATATTCTTGATAGTAGATAATCCTCTAACACCTTCAAACGCATTATCTCCAATAGAAACTATACGTTTAGTAAATATTAATTCTTCTATACCTCTTAGGTTACTGAAGAATCTAGCAGGAA
>JAWXUF010000014.1:0-27681 GCA_044432865.1 bacterium
CTTCCTCCTAACAAGCCTAATAAATAATAGAACATATTATTATTTTAACATAACGGAAGTTAGTATTGCACAACTATAATTAATTTTTAAAAAACGGAATTTAGTTTTTCATTCAAGGATGCTAAAAAATAATACGAATAATATTGAATAATAATTTTTAATATGATATAATAGTCAAGAAAGAATTAATATATTTCTTTGAAAGGAATCAATAACATGTATAAAAGAAAAAAACAAAATGCCAAATTTAAATTAAGAATTGAATTAATCGGTATGTTACTAGTTGTAGCATTAATGATTACTTTATCAGTAGTTTTAAGATTACCTGATGAAAAAACAAAATTTGCTAACACAATTAATGCTTCTGGAGGTTCTTTAAGTTCAGATCATTTATTTGTTGAATCAAACTTTGATTCTTTATATGATAAAATGAATGATGAAGAATTAACATTTGTTTATTATGGTGCTACAGATGTACTTGAATCTATGTCTGAAATGTCAACAATTAACACTAGAGCTGTTTTATGGGATGTAGAAGAAATTTTATTTATTGATGGTTCAAAATATTACATCGATGAAGAAGCTGATGATTATGAAGAAGATCTAGAATTAAATGCTACGATTAAAACTATCGAAGATAAATTAAATGCTTCAAAAGGTACAAATATTTTTGTTGGTGATGAAGAAATTTCAGATATTGACTTATCATTATATCCATCAATTTGGGTATTTCAAGATGGAGAATTAGTTTTCAACTCTACTGATTTTTATGATTATGATGATGAAGTTATGAACTTAGGATGGTCTGCAGTTGCCGATAGAGCTTTTTATATTAACTTACCAAACTATGATGAACCAGAAACTGATGAATAATTGCTTGTAAAGCATAAATAAGGAATAGATGCTAAATAGCGTCTATTTTTTATTAACAAGGAGGATGTATTATGTTACAAATTTTAAAGAACAACATTAAAGATGTTTTAGAAACATTTTATAAAGAAAAAGGTCATGACATTACTATTGTAGTTGAACAACCTAAAAATTTAGAAATGGGTGATGTATGTGTACCTATTTTTAGCATTGTTAAAACATTGAAAGAACCTCTTCCAAAAGTTGCTGAAGATGTAAAACAAATTTTATTAAATAAATTTGATATTATCAAAGAAATTAATCCTACAGGTGGTTTTTTAAATATCATTGTAAATAAAGGGGAGTTAGCTTACTCAATTCAATTAAAAACATTTAATGATAAAAATGTTGGAGAGAGTTTAGGTGGTAAAGATAAAACTGTTGTTTTAGATTACTCAAGTCCGAATATTGCAAAAAGTTTCTCAATCGGACACCTAAGAAGTACTATGATTGGTAATTCATTGAAAAATATTTATGAAAAATGCGGATATAATACTGTTTCAATAAATTATCTAGGAGATTGGGGAACTCAATTTGGTAAGATGATTGTTGCTTATAAATTATGGGGAGACAAAAAAGTAATTGAAAATGACCCGATAAATGAATTAGGAAAACTTTATGTAAAATTTCATAAAGAAGCTGAAAGTGATGAGTCACTAAATGATCAAGCAAGAGAAGCTTTCAGAAAATTAGAACAATATGATAAAGAATCTTTAGATTTATGGAAATGGATTAAAGATGAATCTTTAAAAGAATCAGAAGAAATTTACAAATTATTAGATATCAAGTTTGATTCATATAATGGTGAAGCTTATTATAATGACAAAATGGATAGTGTTGTTACATATTTAGAAAAATTAGAACTTTTAAAAGAAGATCAAGGTGCTATGATTGTTGATTTAGGTGATGATGTACCACCAGCACTTATTAAAAGAAAAGATGGTGGAAGTCTTTATATTACTAGAGATTTAGCTGCTATTTTTGATAGATATAAAACACATAATTTCGTTAAATGTTTATATGTTGTTGGGAATGAACAAAAATTACATTTTTCTCAATTGAAACGAGTATTAAATAAGATGAATCAAACATTTAGTGAAGATATTACTCATGTTAATTTCGGATTAATATTAAAAAATGGTAAAAAGATGTCTACTAGAGATGGTGGAGTTGTAAAATTACAGGATGTATTAGATCTTGCAATTAATCAAGCGCTTAAACAAATTTGTGAAAAAAATCCTACTTTAGAAAATAAAGAAGAAATCGCAAAAAATGTTGGAGTTGGTGCGATTGTTTTCAATGACTTAAAAAATCATAGAACTTTAAATTATGAATTTGATTTAGAAAAAATGTTAAAATTTGAAGGTCAAACTGGACCTTATTTACAATATACAATTGTTAGAATTAAATCAATTCTAAATACATATAAGTTTGATGAAAATTCTATTAAAAAAGAATTATTTGAATTACCTCATTACTTTGAGTTAGGTAGATCTATTGGAGAGTATGAATCTACTGTAATTAAAGCGTGTGAGGAAGATGCTCCAAGCGTCATTGCTAAATATTTATTATCTTTAGCGCAATTATTTAATAAATTTTATTCTATGGAAAAATTAATCGTAGATGATCTGCATATTAAAAATACAAATTTCTTATTAGCAAGTAATGTATGTAAAGTAATAGCTGATGGATTAAATTTACTTGGAATCAAAACTGTAGAAAGAATGTAAAAAGAGTAAAGGAGTAGAACTAATCTGATTAGTTCTGTGGTAGATATGAAAATAGCATTGTTTACAGATACATATAGACCTTATATCAGTGGAGTTGTTAATTCAATTGATATGATTAAACAAGGATTAGAAGAAAAAGGACATGAAGTTTACATTGTATGTATGACTACATCTCTTGATAAAGATTACATTGAAACTAATCCTAATGTTATAAAGTTTGATGGTAAAAAATATCCTTTGAAACAGTTAGAATTATATAGATATATGAGCGGATTTAAGAAAAAAGCTGATTCTCTAAAGAAATATAATTTTGATGTTGTTCATATCCATACTGAATTTTCTGCTGGGAAACTTGGTATGTTATATGCAAAAAGAAATAATGTTCCTTTAGTTTATACATTTCATACTAATTATGAAGATTATTTTAAATTTGTTACGGATACGGCTAAATTTATTACTCATCCATTTTTATTATGGAATGTTAAAAGAGTAATAAAAAAATATCAAAAAAGATCAGATGCTTTAATAGTTCCTACTAAGAAAGTTGAAAATATTTTTAGGAAATATAAATTTAAATTTCCTGTAGAAATAATTCCAACTGGTATAGATGTTGATATTTTCAATAGAGGGAATGTTGATGTAAATAAAGTTGATGAAATAAAAAAACAATATAATCTTGAAAATAAATTTGTATTTTGTTCAATCGGAAGAGTTTCTTTTGAAAAGAGTATTGATACTTGTATAAATGCATTTGCTGCAGCTGATATTGAAAATTCAGTAATGTTAATTTGTGGTGTAGGTCCAGCAGAAGATTCATTAAAAGAGTTAGCTAAAAAACTTAACATAGAAGATAAAGTTATTTTTGCTGGAATGATCCCTTATAAAGATATACCGGCTTATTATGCTGCATCTAATATATTCTTGAATGCATCATCTACTGAAACGCAAGGTCTTACATATATTGAAGCTATTTCATCTGGGGTACCGATATTAGTAAAAAAAGATGAAGCCTTAGATGGTTTATTAATTGAAAAGAAAAATGGTATGTATTTTGAAACAGCTGAAGAGTTAACTGAAAATATTAAAGAGATTACGACAAATACTGAATTGTTCAATGAAATGCAAGCGGTATGTCCTAGTACAATTGAGAAGTACACTAGACAACACTATGCATTGACGATTGAGAAATTATATAATGAAGTAATTGAATGTAAAAAAAATAAATGATAAATAAATCCGTATATGAAAAATATATGGATTTATTTTTGTTAAAATGGCTAAAGTGAGCCATTTAATGAAATTAATTTAAATATCTTTGCTAAAAAGGATGTATTTTTTTGTAAAAAAATGTTATATTATAATAGATGATGAAGGGGTGCTAATATTGTCAACTCAAATAGTAATAAAATCAAAAAGTTTTTTTAAAGACAAGATAAATTTTCTAGAAATGATTTTATCGTTAAATCTTAAGTTTGGTGCATATGATGAAAATTCAAATTTGATAGGCGGTAAATTTTACGCTGAAAATCAGGCTGTATTGTTTAATCCTGAATGTCTAGGAATGGGTATCATATTCGATGGATATAGACTTAATAAAGGTATTGTTGGGATAATAATACAACCGTATACAACTGAGAGCGAGATAAATGATGTTTATAAAATAATTAACTATATTTGTAAAAAATATAAAAAATCAAATATATATTTAAATGATGAATATATCACGCTTGGTGTTTTAGAGGAATTTAAATCAAGAATCATTGAATTATCATTAGAAAATTTAAAACTTGGATGTAAAAGGACAGTTGATTGTATCACACATATGAGATTAGCACTTACAAATTTTGATGTATCTGAGGAGTTTAGAGATACTTTTGGTTACATCGAAAATCTAAAAGAGTTTGAGGAGTATATACATAATTTACAAAAGGAGATTAATTATGGAAGTTAGAGGAAGAATGTATTCAATTACTGATACAGAAGTGAAATTTGCGGGAACACGTGCATTATATGAAGATATAGTACATGTTAAATTACCAGAAGGGTCAAATAAGTTTAGTTTCAAGGCATATAAAAGACCATTGCTTGCGGGATATGGTCACAATATACCTAACGTATCAATTAGAGTAGGTAATTCAAGAATTTCAACAAGAGGAAATAGAAGAAACAATAGTGGTTTTGTTGGGTTTTCTATTGCTGTAAGAGATGATGAGATTCAACTTACAGATGAAATTTTAAGAAGATCTATTCCGAATTGTGATGTGGAAGAAAGACCTATAAAATATTCGGAAGGAAGAGCGAACTGGATTGGGCTAAGTCTTGCGTTTGCTTTCTTGGCATTTATTGTCTCATTTTTAGGTTATGTTGGTGTTATTTCAAGTTTAAAAGATATTATAGAATCTGTTGGGCTTGCAGTAATAGGGATTTCTCTATTAGTGTTTGTTGTTGTGATTAATATTGTTGGTATGATTACAATGAACAAAAGCCAAACAATAAAAGTATACAGACCTGGTAGATAACCGTAAGTGCTTTTTCATTAGTATGAAAAAGCACTTTTTATTTGTTTTAAGTACTGTTGAAAAATCTTGAATTTTGTAAAAAATATGGTATAATAAATTTGTATATTAGTACTGAATATACATGAAATTAATGTTTGTACTGGAACGTTAATAACAAAAACATAAAATAAAAGGAGAATTATTATGGGAATTTTAAATAGATTTAAAGAAATTATGTCATCAAATGTTAATGCATTATTAGATAAAATGGAAAATCCAGAAAAAATGATTGATCAAACAATCAGAAACTTAGAAAAAGATTTAAGAGAAGTTAAAGTTGAAACAGCTACAATTATGGCTGAAGAAGCAAGAGCTGAAAGAGTTTACGAATCATGTAAATTAGATGTAGAAAAATTAGAATCATATGCATTAAAAGCATTATCTGCTGGTAATGAAGCTGATGCAAGAAAATTTTTAGAACAAAAAGTTTCAAAAACTGCTGAATTAGAAACATTACATCAAGCTGCTGAAGTAGCTGCATTAAATGCTAAAAGAATGTGTTCTATGCATACAAAATTAGTTGCTGATGTTGAAGCGTTAAAAGCTAAACAATCAGAAATTAAAGCTAAATTTGCTGCTGCAGCTGCTCAAGAAAAAATGACTGCTAAAACATCAAATGGTAAAAATGCTGATTCATCAATCGCTGCATTTGCAAAATGGGAAGAAAAAGCAAATCTTGCTCTAGATAAAGCTAACGCAATGGCTAAATTAAACGCACCTGAAAATGATCACGATTTAGAAGATTTAATGGCTAAATACGAAGATAGTTCAAAACCTTCAGTAGATGCTGAATTAGAATTATTAAAAGCTTCATTAAACAAATAATTAGTAAAATAATTAATGAATAACATCAATAATGATGTAGAAGAAATCGTTACCTACAAGTGTAAAAATTGTGGTAGCGATTTAACTTTTAATCCAACATCTGGTAAACTAGCATGTGATAGTTGTCAAAGTGAATTCTTTGTTTCTGAATTTGAAAAACCGACAGTTGAAGAATTTGAAAAAATTGAAGAAAAAACAACAACTACAACATATAGTGAGTCTGAGGTTAGTGAGTTTAATTGTAATAATTGCGGGGCTGTTCTAGTAACAGATAGTCATACAGCATCAACTAATTGTAATTTTTGTGGTTCGCCAATGGTTATAAATGCTAGATTATCTGGTTCTATAGCACCGGCAAAAGTAATACCATTTAAATTTAATCAAAAAGATGCACAAGAAGCTTTAAAGAAGTGGTGTAGAAATGGTCGTGTAACTCCTAATGATTTTTTAACTGAATCTAGATTAAGAAATTTAGAAGGTTTATATGTTCCATTCTGGTTATATGATATAAATACAAATGCTGAGGGTGAGGCTCGCTGTACTAGAGTAAGATCTTATGTTAGTGGGCAATACCAAATAACAGAAACAAGACACTATATTGCATATAGAAGAGTAACAGCTGATTATAAAAGAATCCCTGCTGATTCATCAGAGAAGATGGATGATAAAGTAATGGATATGTTAGAACCATTTAACTATAAAGATTTAGAAAATTTTAATTCTGCGTATCTTTCTGGTTATTGTTCCGAGAAATATAATTACAGTGATAAAGAGTTATTTCCTAGAATTGAAAAACGTACTAATGAATTTATTAGAAATTACATGAGAAGTACTATTCATGGATATAGCACTGTGCATCTTAGTGCTATTCGATCTCATAATCAACAAAGAGATGCTATATATACTTTATTCCCTGTTTATACGATTAATTATAAGTATAAAGATAAAGTATATAACTTTTCAATGAATGGACAAACAGGTAAAATTGTTGGAAAGCCTCCAGTTTGTACTACAAAAGTTGTTAAATATGCATTATTATCTTTCTTTTCAATAGCAATAATTGGTGAAGCAATTTACTGGATTGCGAGGTTATTTTTATGAGAAAAATATTTTATGTAATTTCGACAATCGTTTCATCCTTAGCGATGATTTTAGTAGTTAATAGTATTAATACAACTAAAGAAATAGGTGCTGAATTATTATCATCAACTAATTATGTTATTGATGATGCTAATACATTCAGTACAACAGAATTATCTTCATTAAATCAATTGTGTAGTACATATACAAATGAATATTCTATTTATACATATGTATTAACTTATTCTGGTGTTATTTACGAATCAGATGCAATTAGAAATTCTGAATCATTTATTTATTCAAGACATGGGAATGATACGGTTGATGCAATTGTAATAGTTGCTGGTGTATCTAGTACGAGTGGTGGCTCATATATTGGTGTAGAATGTTTTGGTAAAATATCTACTTACATTTCTAATAATGATGCATATAATTTAACTGGTGGAGAAGTATTTTCTAACTTAAAACAAGGTAATTGGCATACTGGAATTGAAATGTTAATAAATGATTCTTATAGCCATATTGATACAAAAATGCTGATGTATTCAATTTTACCTCATGCTATTATTGGTGTGATTGCAATAGTTGTTACAATAGGATTAGTTGTTTCTTTAGTATCATCAAGAGGATCTAGAATCACTGTATCACATAATACATACAATGAACCTGGTTCTGCGCAAGTATTAGGTGGATATGATAGATACATAACAACTACGAGAACAAAAGTAAGAATTCAATCAAGCAGCGGTGGTTCCGGTGGTGGAGGAAGTCGCGGTGGAGGACGTTCCGGTGGAGGACGTTCATTTTAAACAAACTTAAAGGAGATTTATAATGAGAAAACAGTTTTCAAGTGTTGTTGAGTGGACTGATACAAATCCAAGTGCTATATTTTGGAAGTTCCCTCACAATGAAATTAAAAAAGGGTCTAAACTTATTTTAAGACCTGGTCAAGATGCAATTTTCTTCAATAACGGGAAAATTGAAGGTATTTTTACAGAGAGTGGAGATTATGATATCGATTCTAAAATTATTCCATTCTTATCTACATTAAAAGGATTTAAATTTGGTTTTAATAGTGGAATGAGAGTTGAAGTATTATTTGTTAACACTAAGCAGTTTGAAGTGAAATGGGGAACGAAAAATCCTATTTTAATTCCAACACCACAATTACCAGGTGGTATGCCGATTAGATCGAATGGAAATTTCTTTTTCCAAGTAACAGATTATATTAACTTAATTGACAATTTTGCTGGTATGGCAGATGAATTTTTTGTTACTGATATCCAATCAAGAATTTCTTCTTCATTAGATCAATTATTAATGAAATGGATTTCAAAAGAAGGAAAAGATATGTTCAATTTACAAGCTAATGCTATGGAAATTGGAAATGGTATTAAAGAAGATTTAGATATGCAAATTATTAATAATGGTATGACAATTAGATCATTTAATATTATGAGTTTCAACTATCCAAAAGAAGTTCAAGATATGATCAACAAAGCTGCATCGCATGCTATGGTTGGAGATATTGATAAATACACTCAAGTTTCTATGGCTGATAGTTTTGGTAAAGGTGGTGGCAGCGGTGCTGGTACTAACATGGCTGAAATGATGATGGGGATGAAGATGGCTGAAAAAATGATGGACAATATGGACAACAAGCAAGCTGCTCCAAAGAAATTTTGTGGTGAATGTGGTGCACAAGTTACTGCAGCAAAATTCTGTAGCAATTGTGGAAGTAAATTTTAATTAAAATGACAAGGGAATGTTTATTCCCTTGTTTTTTTATGTTATAATGTTATTAAAGAAGTGAGGTTTTATTTATTAAATATAATGAGTTATTTATAAACGAAAGAATTAAAAAAGCACTAATTGATATAAAGTACAATGAATTGACAGAAGTTCAAGAGAAAGCAATGCCATCAATTTTCGAAGGAGAAGATGTATTAGTTTCAGCTCAAACAGGTACTGGTAAAACAGCTGCATTTTCAATTCCAATTATTAATAATATTTTAAAAGAAAAAGAACGTTTTAAAATTAGAGGATTGATAATTTCCCCAACAAGAGAACTCGCTGTACAAATTCATGAAAATATTTTAGCTTATTGTAAATATACCAACATAAGATCACTTGCCTTATTTGGTGGAATAAAAGAATCATATCAAAAACAAAAATTGAATCAAGGTGTTGATATAGTTGTTGCAACACCTGGAAGATTGCTTGATTTCATAAAACAAAAAGTAATAAATTTAAAACAATTAAATTTTTTTGTATTAGATGAAGTAGATAGAATGCTTGATATGGGATTTATAACTGATATCAATAAAATAATTTCATATATTCCTAAGACTAGACAGTCAATGTTATTTAGTGCTACAATACCAGATGAGATTAAGCAATTAAGTTTGAATATACTAAACTTTCCAAAAGAAATTTATGTAGATTCTAAAGAAGTTTGTGTAATTTATCAAGAAATATATTTTATTGATCAAATTAATAAATTGTATTTACTAAAAGATATAATTAAACATGAAAAAATGGAAAGTGTATTGGTTTTTTGTAGGACGAAATTAGCTGCTCAAAAAACATCGAATTTTTTAAGAGGTAACAATATTTCTTCAGATGCAATACACGGTGATAAATCACAAATAGAAAGACAAAAAGCATTAAAGGATTTTAAAAATAAAAAGATTCAATCTCTTGTTGCAACAGATGTTGCTGCAAGAGGAATAGATATTGAACTATTATCGAATGTCATTAATTTCGATATGCCTAATGATTATGATACTTATATTCATAGAATTGGAAGGACTGCACGAAATAAAAATGATGGTAGAGCCACAAGTTTTTGTAGTGTAGATGAAATGGAATGTTTTAATAAAATCAAAGAAAATAATGAAGAATTAATTGAAAAAGAACATAAGTATAAATGATTTATAAAGTGTTGAAAAAAACATAAAAAAGTATTATATTATAATAATAAGGTGGTGGAATAAATGGTTACTAATAATCTTAAAAAACTTAGAATGGAAAAAGGTACATTACATACTACATTAGTAAAAAAACTAGATATAAGTAATGCGGAAATATATGACATTGAAAACAATGTTGAAGGTAACGATTTATACTATAATCCAGAACTAATTAAAAAAATATGTAAATTTTTTAATATTAAAGAAAGTGAATTGTTTAATATTTCAAAAGTTGTAAAAGAAGAAGTCGATTTTCATATAAATAGTTCGAAAGTTGAAAGAGTAGTATTTTTGGACTCATCAACAATTATGAATCATCAGTATTTTGCGCAGAAATTTTTAAAATATTTTACAAGATTATGTATTACAAGTGTTGTATATGATGAAATTAATAGAAATAAAGAATCTGGACATGGTATAAAAGCAGATAAAGGTAATAATGCATTCAGACAAATAGAAAGATTTAAAAATTATATTGAGTTTGATTTTCCAGAGATTAACAAAACAACAAATGATGAAATGATATATTACACTGCTTATAATTATGCGCAAAAATATAATAAAATAGATGTATATTTTGTTTCAGATGATAAATCACATACATCTAGAAATACTAAATTAAAAAACTTTAAAATTGTTAAAGGTAAGGAATTTGATGAATTGATTAATCAAATAGATTCGTATTATGATGTTGAAGCAACTAAAACATTTTGGACGTATTTAGAAAAAGGTTCAGAGGCAAGCGCTTTAAGAATGGATCTTGAAAAAATTGATTTGAATTCAATGAATAAAAATGATATAACTCCTTTATGTTATGCAATTACAAAAGGGTACAAGGAATTATTCAATGCGTTGTTAAGAAGAGAGTCTGTAGATTTGAATATAAGTGGCTGTGCTCCTTTGGGATATGGTGCTATTCATTATGCAGTAGCTACGAATAATTTAAATTTAGTTAAACAACTTTCTAATAAGGGTATTTACTTAGATTTATTAACAAAGGATACTCAAATTACAAATGTAACACCTATTATGATTGCTGCATCAAAAGGAAATATTGATATGTTAAAATATTTACTTGATCAAGGTGTATCAATCAATCAACAAGATAGTAATGGTAATACGGCTTTACATAAAGCTGCAATTAATAATAAAATAGAAGCATATGATTTATTAATAGAAGAAAATTGTGATACTAATATAATAAACAACAATTACAATAGAGCAGTTGAATATATATACGAAAATAAGGATTAGACATTTGTCTAATCCTTATTTATTTTATTTTGTTAAGAAAATTTTGTATGCTTTATATGTTTCGTGTAAATCTGCTTTTGAAATTACTTCCCATGGAGCATGCATATTTAATACAGCAACACCAGCGTCAATTACATTCATGTTATAGTTTCCTAAGATGTATGCGATTGTACCACCACCACCTTGATCTACTTTACCAAGTTCAGCAGTTTGGAAGTTGATATCATTTGAATCCATGATATTTCTTAACCAAGCTACATATTCAGGGTTTGCATCATTGCATCCTGATTTTCCTCTAGAACCTGTAAACTTATTAAATACAATACCTTTACCTAAGTAAGCAGCATTTTTAGGATCATTAACAGCAGGGAACATTGGATCAACACCAGCTGAAACATCACTACTTAACATATTTGAGTTAGTTAATGCAGTTCTTAAATTTAATAATGTATCTTCTTTATTAATTGATAATAATTGTAAGATTGTGTTTTCGAAGTAAAGAGAAGAAGCTCCAGTTGCTCCTATTGAACCAACTTCCTCTTTATCTACTAAAATACAGCAAGAAGTATATTCAGGAGTATCGATATCTAATAATGCCATTAAAGATGTGTAAGCACACACTCTATCATCATGACCATATCCAGCAACCATGCTTCTATCTAATCCATAATCTCTTGCTTTACCTTGAGGTAATGCTTGAATTTCAGCACTTAAGAAATCCTCTTCCTCAATACCATATTTTTCATTTAATAATTTTAAGATATATTGTTTAACAGGATTTTTCTCATCACCTTTTAAAGGGATACTACCAACCATGATATCTAATGCTTCACCTTCAATAACTTTTGCAGCAGGTTTAGACATTTGATCAGCAGCTAAATGAATTAATAAATCGTTAATTCCTACGATAGGATCGTTATCATCTTCTCCTATACAAATATCAACAGTAGTACCATCTTTTTTACAAACAACACCATGTAAAGCTAAAGGTAATGTAACCCATTGGTATTTTTTAATACCACCGTAGTAGTGAGTATCCATCATAGCAAATCCATCTTTTTCATATAAAGGATTTTGTTTAACATCAATTCTTGGTGAATCGATATGAGCACCTAAAATTCTTAAACCATCCATTAAAGGTTTTTTACCAATAACATAACAAACAACATTTTTACCCATATTTGTAGAGTATAATTTTTCACCAGCTTTTAATTTTCCACCTTTAGCAATTCTCTCTTCTAATGATGTAAAACCTTTTTGTTTAGCCATTTTAACTGATTCGTTAGTACAAGTGCGTTCTGTTTTACCTACAGAGATATAATGTTTATATCCTTCAGCAAAATCCATACATTCTTTTAAATCTTTTTCTTCATATTTATTCCAAACTAATTTTCCGTACATATTAATTCCTCCATTTTTATTTATTATTATATATAAAATTCAATTCTAATGCAAATTATAACTTTAACATTATTCCAATTACTGCAGATAATGCAATATAGAATAATGGATGCATTTTATGTTTAAAGATCATAATACCTAATACAACTGCAATCAATGCGTTCTTTATATTTACTAGTTCAAGTATATTAAATCCTGATGATGTATCAACTGTATTAATTATAAGTGGATATGCTAGTGTATATAATGCAGCTGTTATTAATGCCACAGAAGCAGGTCGTAATCCATAAAATATGTATTGTACAATTTTACTTTGTTTAAACTTATCTAACCAAAATGATATAAATATTATGATAATAACAGAAGGTGTAACTAAACCTAATGTTGCTGCAATTGCACCTAATATTTTTTCTACAGTAGTACCAGATACAGTCAGGAATCCTGCGAATGTTGCCATGTTAACTCCTATAGCCCCAGGTGTGGATTCTGCGATTGCAATAAAATTTAATAATTCTGAGTATGAAAACCAACCCTTAGTAACAACTAAATCTTCAAGGAATGGAATGGTTGCGGCACCACCACCAATACTGAATAATCCAATTTTAAAAAATTCAACAAATAATTCAATGAATAAGTCTAATTGATCCATCATGCTTCTTTACCTCGAACAATTAAGACGTTTATTAGTATTCCAACAACTCCGCAAATCAATACTAATATAATAGCTGGTAGTATATCAAATAATGATAAGAATAAAACAGCAAAATACATTAAAAGAGTATATGTATCTTTTATATTTTTCTTTAACATAGTAACAACTGTTTTAAAAATTAGCACACACACACATATTGTGATTCCGTTGAAGGCATGCTGTACATATTCATTATCCATAAAATTTGTTAAGATAGTTGCTATTGCAACGATAAACAAGAAAGCAGGAAAGATAAAACCTAGTGTAGCTACAATTCCTCCTAGAACTCCTTTTTGTTTAAATCCGATAAAAGTAGAAACGTTTACTGAAATAACTCCTGGAGTACACTGTCCTACTGCATAATAATCTTGGACTTCATCACGAGTTGCCCATTGCCTTTTTTCAACAATCTCTTTTTCTAACATAGGAAGAAGTGCATAACCACCACCAAAATTAGTTGCTCCTAATTTAAAAAAAGTGAAAAATAATTTTATTAATTTTACCATATTATTCCTCCTTAAAATACATTACTTATAATCATATCATAATATAATGAAAAAAACGATAAATAAAAGCTTAATAATAGATTAATTCAATAAATTAATTGTTATTTTTTAAATAATTGATGTTAATTTTTAAAAATACCATAAAAAATGCACTTTTTTTCAAAAAAAACATAAAAAATATTTTGTTTTTTAAGAATTTGTGGTAAAATGTATCCTGTAATTATAAGTTACAAGTTGGAGATGATGCTTAATATTATTATAAAGGCTTTTACATGTAAAATGTTTTAAAAATTCTAAAGCAAATTGTTTGATACAATTTGTAGTATATAGTATTATAGATATTGTAAAGGCAGGTTTTAAGATGGAAGGATACATACACTCTTTTGAAAGTTTTGGTACAGTTGATGGACCTGGGATAAGATTCATTGTATTTATGCAAGGATGTCCTCTAAGATGTTTATATTGTCATAATCCTGATTCATGGGAAACAAAGGCAAATAAAGTTTACACAACTGAACAAGTAAAAAATGAAATAATAAAATATAAAAATTTTATTAAAAGTGGTGGAGCTACTATTAGTGGTGGTGAACCATTACTTCAAATGGATTTCATTATTGATTTATGTAAAAAATTAAAGAAAGAAAAGATTCATGTTGCAATTGATACTTCAGGTATCACATTCACTGAAGCAAATATTTCAAAATTTGATGAATTAATAAAGTATGTTGATCTATTTTTATTAGACTTAAAACATATAAGAAATGATAAACATTTAGAATTAACTAAAGTAAGCAATGTTAATATACTTAATTTTGCTAGATACTTAAGTGATAAAAAGAAAGATGTTTGGATTAGACATGTTTTAGTACCTGGTTATACAGCGAATGAAGAATACTTAAAAGAATTAAAAGAATTTATTGATACATTACAAAATGTAAAGAAAATTGAAGTACTTCCATATCATACAATGGGGATAGTTAAATATCAAAATATGAATATTGAATATCCATTAAAAGATGTAGAAGCACCTACAAAAGAAGTAGTTGAAGTCGCAAATAATATATTAAAAGGATGATTCTGATGACTGGATTGAAAATGATCTTATTAGATCAACTAAGCTGTGCAAATTGTTATGCACTACAACATGAGTTAAAGCCTATTTGTGATAGAAAAGGTATTGAGTTCGAACTTATTACTGATTCTAATATTGATAGTAACTTTATAAAAAAGTATGAAGTCGTTTCATACCCTACTGCATTATTATTTCATAATGATGAATTGTTAGGAAAATTTAAGGGTTATCAACCAAATGAAATAATTGAAATTTGGTTAGATACTAAATTAGACGAAAGAGGATAATAAAAATGACAAAAGAATGGCAAGATTTTGTACCAGGTAAATGGTGCGATGAAATCAACGTAAGAGATTTCATTCAAAAAAACTACACTCCTTATGAAGGGTCTGATAAGTTTTTAAAAAAACCAACTAATGCTACATTAAAATTATGGGAATTAGTTAGTAAATTAAATGAAGAAGAAAGAGCTGCTGGTGGTGTACTTGCTGCTGATACTAAAGTAGTATCATCTTTAACTTCTCATAAAGCAGGATACTTAAACAAAAGATTAGAAAAAATCGTAGGTTTCCAAACAGACAAACCTTTCAAACGTTCTTTACAACCATTTGGTGGTATTAAAATGAGTGAAACAGCTTTAAAAGCTTATGGTTTTGAAATTGATCCAACTATTAAATTCATTTTTAATAAATATCGTAAAACACATAACCAAGGTGTATTCGATGCATATACAAAAGATATGAGAGCTGCAAGAAGTGCTGCAATCATTACTGGTTTACCAGATGCTTATGGTAGAGGAAGAATCATCGGAGATTATAGACGTGTTGCATTATACGGTGTAGACAAATTAATCGCTGATAAACAAGCATATTTAGATAATTTTACTGGAGAATTAACTTCAGATATCATTAGAAACAGAGAAGAAACTTCTGAACAAATTAGAGCATTAGCTGAATTAAAAGAAATGGGATTAATTTATGGAGTTGACATTTCTCAACCAGCTTCAAATGCACAAGAAGCTATTCAATTCACTTATTTTGGTTATTTAGCTGCTGTTAAAGATCAAAATGGTGCTGCAATGTCTTTAGGTAGAACTTCTACATTCTTAGACGTTTATATTGAAAAAGATTTAAAAAACAAAGTAATCAATGAAACTCAAGCTCAAGAAATGATCGATCATTTCATTATGAAATTA
Source organism: bacterium (assembly GCA_044432865.1). GTDB lineage: Bacteria > Bacillota_I > Bacilli_A > Acholeplasmatales > Anaeroplasmataceae > JAWXUE01. The sequence continues at coordinate 16,194 of JAWXUF010000014.1, forward strand.
AGATTAGTTAAATTTATGAGAACTCCTGAATATAACGATTTATTCTCAGGGGATCCAACTTGGGTAACTGAATCAATCGGTGGTATGGGATTAGATGGTAGAACATTAGTAACTAAAACATCTTTCCGTGTATTACATACATTAATTAACTTAGGAGCTGCACCAGAACCAAACTTAACAGTTTTATGGTCAACTCAATTACCAATGCACTTCAAAAAATTCTGTGCTAAAATTTCAATCGAAACTTCATCAATTCAATATGAAAATGATGACTTAATGAGAGTTGAAATGGGTGATGATTATGCAATCGCTTGTTGTGTATCTGCAATGAGAGTTGGTAAAGATATGCAATTCTTCGGAGCAAGAGCAAACTTAGCTAAATCATTATTATACGCTATCAATGGTGGTGTTGATGAAAAATCTAAGAAACAAATTTCTCCAAGATTCGAACCAATTACTGGTGATGTATTAGAGTATAACGAAGTTATGGCTAAATTCACTCAAATGAATGAATGGTTAGCTGGATTATATGTAAATACATTAAATGTAATTCACTATATGCATGATAAATATTCATATGAGTCATTAGAAATGGCTTTACATGATCATGAAGTAAGAAGATTCTTTGCTACTGGTATCGCAGGTTTATCTTGTGTTGCAGATAGTTTATCAGCAATTAAACATGCTAAAGTAACTGTAGTAAGAGATGAAAATGGATTAGCTGTTGACTTCAATATTGAAGGAGATTATCCAAAATTCGGTAACAATGATGATAGAGTAGATGTTATTGCTAAAGATTTAGTTAAATCATTTATGAATCAAATTAGAAACCACAAAACATATAGAGATTCATTACCTACAATGTCAATCTTAACAATTACTTCAAACGTAGTTTATGGTAAAAAAACAGGTAATACACCTGATGGTAGAAAAGCTGGTGAGCCATTTGCACCAGGTGGAAACCCAATGCACGGTAGAGATACTAATGGTGCTTTAGCTTCATTAGCATCAGTTGCAAAAATTTCATATGATCACGCTAGAGATGGTATTTCAAATACATTCTCAATCGTACCAGAATCATTAGGGAAGGATGAATAATATGAGTAATAAAGTAGAAAACTTAGTAAACATGATTGATGGTTATGCAACTTCTGGTGGACATCATTTAAACGTAAATGTATTTAATAGAGATACATTATTAGATGCGCAAGCACATCCAGAAAAATATCCTCAATTAACAATCAGAGTATCTGGTTATGCGGTTAACTTCAATAAATTATCTAAAGAACAACAAGATGATGTTATTAGCCGTACAATGCATGAAAAAATGTAATTAAACTTAAAAAGAATAACTTTATAGTTATTCTTTTTTTCTTTTTTCAAGTTGTATTAAAAGGTAAAAGTATGTTATAATTTTAATAATGTCATACATTCTGGAGGTATAAAATGAATTTTGATTCAAGAATTTATAGTAATAAATTTAAATTAAATGATACAGATAATATAATTATTGATTACGTAAAAGAAAATTCAAAAGAAATCGTTAATATGTCGATTCATCAATTATCTAAAGATTTATTTTTATCTCCAAATACAATAATGAGATTCTGTAAAAAAATTGGTTATAGTGGTTTTGCTGAAATGAAATTTTCTTTAAATAAAACACAAGACGAATCTAAAACAATTGTAAATAAAGTTTTAGAGAGATTACCATCAAGTGTTATAAGAACAATTGATATTATAGATGAAGAAGTACTAATTCATTTTGTTAATAAGATTGTAAAAGCTAATAAAATATTATTCGTGGGAGTTGGCGATTCTTCATTTCAATGTGAGTTAATTGGTAGGTCATTGAAGTTCGTTGGAATAAATACAGAGTTCTATGGTCATATTCATGATATGGAATATGTAGCATCAAAATTAACACCTGAAGATTTAGTAATATTCATTTCTGGAAGAGGAGCAAATGAAAGATTATTAAAAATTGCTAAAGGGTTAAATAAAAAAGGTGTACCAGCACTTGCTATAACGAAATATGGAACAAATCCACTTAGTGAATTATGTGATGAACAATTATGCTACTGGAGTGAAGAGAAAAATTATAACGATTATATGATAGTAGATAGAGTAGGTCTTTCAATGTTACTTCAAATGATAATTGAAGATGTGTGTAAAGAAATTTGCGTTAAAATAAATTAGTTTCAAAGGAGTGAGAAAATGATAAAAGGATTATCTGTAAGTGAAGGAATAGGAATAGGTAAAGTCTATAAATTAAAAGATTTAAATTTAGATATTAAACCAACAAAAATTTCTAATGTAGATGATGAAATAATTAGATTTCATGATGCAATCCAAAGTACTGTAATAAAAATAAAAGAAATAAAAGAAATTGCATTTGAAAAATGTGGTGATGATAAAGCTCAAATTTTTGAATCACATTTATTTTTAATACAAGATCCTGAATTAATCTCTCAAGTAGAAACATTAATAAAAGAAGATAGAGTTAATGCTCAATATGCTTTATTAAATGTTCGAAATAAATTTGTAAAAACATTTGATTCATTCGATGATAACGAGTATATGCAAGAAAGATCAATTGATATTAAAGATGTAACAAATAGAGCAATTGCAAATTTAACTAATCAAAAATACGCTGATTTATTTAATATAAAAGAAGATATTGTAATTGTATGTAAGGACTTAACTCCAAGTGATACAGCGCAATTAAATAAAGAATTTGTAAAAGCAATCGTTACGAACAATGGTGGTAAGACATCTCATTCAGCGATTATGGCAAGAAGTTTATCTATTCCATGTGTTTCTGGTACTAAAAACATTACTAAAAAATGTAAAGAAGGTGACTTGATTTTAGTAGATGCTACTAAAGGTGAAGTTGAAATAAATCCTTCTGAAGATATAATAAGTGATTATAAATTAAAGATTATCGAATTAGAAAAATATAATACTTTTATCGAAGAATATAAAACTAAAGAAACTATTACAAAAGATGGACATAAAACAAAAACTTGTGCTAATATTGGATCTGTAAAAGAATTAGAAGATGTATTATCTTCAGGAGCTGAGGGAATAGGTTTATTTAGAACAGAGTTTCTTTATATGAATAAATCACATCTCCCAACAGAAGAAGAACAATATGAAACTTATAAAGAAGTTTTAGAAACATTGAAAGATAAACCTGTAACAATAAGAACATTAGATATAGGTGGGGATAAGGAACTTAGTTATTTACAATTAAAACATGAATTAAATCCATTTCTAGGTTATAGAGCGATAAGATTTAGTCTTGGACATAAAGATGTCTTTAAAACGCAATTAAGAGCTTTATTAAGAGCGAGCATTTATGGTAATTTAAAGATTATGTTTCCTATGATTTCTATACTTGAAGAATTTCTAGAAGCTAAAGAAATATTAAAAGAAGTAGAAAAAGAGTTAATTGCTGAAGGGATTGAAGTTAGTACTACTTATGAAGTTGGTATAATGGTAGAAGTACCATCTGTAGTTATGCTTGCCGATCAATTTGCAAAGTATGTTGATTTCTTTTCAATTGGTACAAATGATTTAATTCAATATAGTTTTGCTGCGGATAGATTAAATGAAAAAGTTTCATATTTATATCAACCATTAAATCCTAGTTTATTAAGGATGGTTAAATATGTTATTGATAGTGCACATAAAGAAGGTAAATGGACAAGTATGTGCGGAGAAGCCGCATCAGATCCTAAAGTAATACCTTTATTGATTGGATTTGGATTAGATGAATTTAGTATGAATACATCAAGTATTTTAAATACAAGACATACAATTTCAAATATATCGAAAAAAGAATTAGAAATAACATGTGAACAAACATTAAATTGTTTAACTAGTGATGATGTACTAAAATTATTATAAATGAAATACACTCTTTTAATAGAGTGTATTTTTATATATATAGATAATAAATGGCTTTATTAAGAGATTATTTATTTTTTAACTTTGTACATTAAATGTCTAAAAATGTAAGGTAGTATTATTTTATGTTAAAATTTGGTATAATATAAGTAATAAGACAGGGATGTGAAATTAATTAATTTCACAGAGGTGAATATTATGGCAAAAAATAAAATAATACTTTTTTTAATAGGTATCATTTCAACTGTAACATTAATTTCTGTAATGGTATTTTCAAATAGTGGAAATAAATATACAATTAAATTTGACACTGATGGAGGAAATGATATTTCTTCTGTAGTAGTTAAAGAGAATGATACTGTAAAAGTACCAAATGATCCAACTAAGGATTACCATGTATTTTCGTATTGGTCGTATAATGAAGATGAGTATGATTTCAGTACTTTAGTTACTGAGGATATTACGTTGCTTGCAGTATATACAAAGCAAATTTACTCGATTTCTTATATGGTTGATAATGAAGTTGATTTAGTTGAAGAAGTTGAGTATGAAGAAGTTGCTACATCATATGTACCTGAAAAAGAAGGATATATATTTTCTTATTGGGCTTACAATGAAAATCAATTTAGCTTTGATACACAAATAAGTGGGGATATTACATTAGTATCAAACTGGATTAAGATTGAAGATGCTGTATATTGTACTGTAACATTTGATTTAGGGGAAACAACAGTAACAAAAGAAGTAGCTATAGGTACAGTATTGAATGTACCATCAATAGACATTGATGAAGGACTAATGATTGATTATTGGTCATACAATGGAAAAAAATTTAGTTTTGATACAATAATAACAGGCGATATAACAATTACTGCTAATTATAAAACACGAGAATATAAAGTGGTGTACAAGAATAATCATGTTATTCTTCACGAAGAAGTTGTTTTATATAATCAAAAAGCGTTGAAACCACAAAATCCTGAAAGTGATGGGAAAGTGTTTTTATATTGGGCGTATGATGAGATAGAATTTGATTTTGATAATATTATTACTGAGGATATGGAATTACATGCAGTGTGGAGTACAACGCAATATACTATAACTTTTGTTAGTACTGGTACTCCTGTAGATTCTCAAAAAGTTAATATAAATGGAACAATTACTACCCCAATAACCCCAACAAAAGAAAATGCTGTATTCTTATATTGGAGCTTAGATAATGAAACTGAATTTGATATTAATACACCAGTAACATCATCTATTGTTTTATATGCTGTTTTTACTGATGTAACGTATACAGTAACATATGATACTGATGGTGGAAGTAATGTCGAAAGTGCGGTTGTTTCATTTGATGAATTAATTACTGTACCTACTAAACCAGTAAAAGAAAATTATGTATTTTTATATTGGTCATTAGATGGAGAACAATTTCATTTTACTACTTTTTTAACAAGTGATATTGAACTTGTTGCTGTATGGAAAGAAGCTGAAGATGCTGTATATTATACTGTATCATTTAATTCTGCTAGTGGATCTACTGTACCATCACAACAGGTAGTTGATGGAGGTTTAGCAACATTTGAAGAATCAACAAGACTAAATTATGACTTTGTTTGTTGGACATATAATAATGTTGAATTTGATTTTAATACGATAATTACTGGTAATATAAGCTTAGTTGCAAAATGGGAAATACATAAATTTTCTGTAACATTTGATTCTAATGGTGGGTCTTATGTGTCAACTCAAACAATTGATATGTTTAGTAAGGCATCATATCAAACAACAACAAGATATGATTATCTATTTTTATATTGGGAATCAAATGGTGAAGAATTTAATTTTAATACTCAAATAGTAGAAGATGTAGAACTTGTCGCTGTATGGGAAAAAATTGTTCGATTTGAAGTTGTATTTAATACTGATGGTGGAAGTAGTGTTGATACTCAATCTATTATAAAAGGTTATACAGCATCAATTCCGTATAATCCAACAAAAGAAAATTTCGTATTTGCATATTGGATGAATAATGGAGTTCAATACGATTTTACATCACAAGTACTAGAAAATATTGAATTAGAAGCTCACTGGATTTCAGAAGAAGAAATTACTGTAACATTTGATACTGATGGTGGTTCTCATATTGATACAGTCTTCGTTACAAATCTAAGTTACTTAATTGCTCCATCATCTCCAACAAAAGAAAATCATGATTTCATTTATTGGGAGTTAGATGGGCAACAATTTGACTTTAATACTCAAATAACAAAAAGTATTACATTAACTGCAAAATGGTACTATGTAGCACCTATTGTTTATCATGAAGTTATATTTATGTCTAACTCAGCTGTTTATAAAACATTTAATGTAATAAATAATCAAACTGTTTCTTCGTTTTCAATGAGTACTACTACAACACATCGATTTAATTCTTGGGTATATAAAAATAATGATAATGAAACAGTAGTGTTTAATTTTACTGATAAAATAACAAGTGATATGATAATAGAAGCAGTATGGGATGAAAGAGTTTATCATAATGTAACATTTGACCTAGATGGATGGTACTTTAGTAGTGTAAGCTATGTACCTAAAACAGCCGAAAATGGTTATTCAGTTTCAATGACATATAATTATGCTAAAAGAGAATTAGCAACATTTTCACATTGGGAAGTAAATGGTGAGGTGTTTGTGTTTGGTTCTACAATTGTTTATGGTGATATACATGTCACTGCAGTATGGAAAGATGTTGAATTAAACTTAACATATACTGATGTTACTTATAGTTACTATGGTGGTTCAAGAACGAAAACTGTTTCTGGAACTATTTTAACTGGTGTAACTATGACTTATGAAAATAATGTTCATAGTGATGTTGGAGTGTATACTTGTTATGCATATGCTTGGGTAAATGGTAGTATTTATGAGACATATACATGTACTATGACTATTACTGCTTTAACTTTAACTGTAAAAGTAAGTGGAGAAATGCAGTATGAATTTGATAGTTCTGTAATTGAACCTAGTGTAACGATTTCTGCTACAGGTTGGGGTTCTAGTAATACAACAACAGCATCAAGAGGTACATTCTATTATACGATTGATAGAGAATTCAAAAATGTAGGGACATATACTGGTACTATTAAACTTTACAAAACAGTAAATGGTGAATTAGTAGAAAATACTAACTATGTATTGAATGTAACATCTTTCTCAATGGAAATAATAGCATCGAGATTGTATAACTTTGATTATATTGTTGAAAATGGAGAAATAACTATTACAGGAATGTTTAATTCACTACAAACTGAATTAATCGTACCTGAATATATTGATGGTTATAAAGTAACATCAATTGCTGCATCAGCATTTTACAATTACACTCTATTAAAAACTGTTTCTTTACCTAATTCTATTACTTCAATAGGATATCAAGCATTTAGAGGTTGTACATCATTAGATAGTATAAATATTCCAACTAAATTAGAAGAACTTGGTACATATGCATTTTATGGATGTACATCTTTAACAAGTGTTGTATTTTCAAATGCAATTAATGAAATACCATCATATGCATTTTATGGATGTACAAAACTTGTAACTGTTGTAATTGGACAGAGCGTAGAAACTGTTGGGTATCAAGCATTTAGAGGTTGTACATTATTAAGTGAACTTTCATTTGGTTCAAGCGTGAAAACAATTTCAGAACATGCGTTTTATGGATGTACATCATTAGTTAATGTAAATTTACCTAGTACAGTTACATCAATAGGTTCATATGCATTTTATGGATGTACTAAATTATCTAACTTAGTATTAGAAGAAGGGCTATTAACAATAGGGACACATGCATTTTACAATAATAATGCACTAACTAATGTTACTCTTCCAAATAGTATTACATCTATCGGCCAAGAAGCATTTTCTCAATGTGATAATTTTACATCTATTAACATTCCAAGAGATTTAGTAGAGTTATCTTATAGAATTTTTTATAATAATACAAAATTTACTTCTGTAGCATTCCACAATAATGCTTTATTAACAATAATTGGACAAGAAGCATTTTATAGTGCAGCATTTTCTGAAATTAATATTCCAGAAACTGTTCACACAATTAACTATAGAGCTTTTGGAAGTATTACTGAATTAACTCAAATTGTAATTCCTAATAGTGTTAAAACATTTGGGACAAATATCTTCCAATCTTGTACAGGACTAACATCATATAAGTTACCTGATAATATTGAAACAATTCCTGCATCAATATTTTATGGTTGTACAGGTTTAACAAGTATAACAATACCAAGTACTATTAAGACTATAAGTTCATCTGCATTTTATAATTGTACAAATGTAGTTAATATAATATTTGGATCATCTAATACTATTGAAACAATAGATGCATCTGCATTTTATGGTATGAATAAAATGACAAGTATTACAATTCCTATAAGTGTTAAGTCGTTAGAAGCAACTGTTTTTCATGGTTGGACTTCACTTCAATCAATTCAAATTCCAGCTTCTACAACATCATTAGGTAATCAATTATTCTACAATTGTACTTCATTAACAAGTGTTGTAATTCCGAATACTGTAACATCAATTGGTACAGGTCTATTTCAAGGGTGTACTAATTTAACAATTGCTACAATTAATTCACCGATTACTACATTACCTGGATCTACATTCTATGGATGTACTAGCCTAACAAATGTTATTTTACCAATTGGTATTACTGTGATTGGATATTATGCATTTTATAATTGTAAATCCCTAACAAGTTTTACAATACCTAGTACAGTAACAACTATTCAATATGGTGCGTTCATGTATTGTACAGGATTATCAAGTATAGTAATACCTAGTACAGTTACATCAATTACTCAAAGATCATCATATGCATCAACTAATTGTGCATTTATGTATACTACAAATTTAATAATATATGTATCTTGGTCTGAAGGTGTTAAACCTTCTGGTTGGTCAACTTACTGGCAAAGTGGTTGTACAGTAAGATATGATTGGGACTGTTAAATAGTAAAAGAACAACATTTTAATTAATGTTGTTCTTTTTTAATAAATCCTTTATCTAAAGCATTTATTATTTAAAACTTTTCTGTAATTTATTTTGATGAATGAAGTTCTAAACATATTTTTAAATAAAAAGTATATATTTAAATGGGGATGATTATTATGATAACTGTAATTACTACAATAGAATGTAAAGAAGAATATGTAGATTTTATTAAAAAGGAATTATGTAAATTAGTTCCAACTACATTAAACGAATTTGGATGTATAACTTATAAGTTTTATCAAGATCAAAACAATCCTAATTTTTTCCATTCTTTTGAAATTTGGGTTTCTCAAGAAGAAATAGATAAACATTTAAAAACGAAGCCTATTTTGAACTTTTTTAAAATTTCAAAAATATGTTTAAATAATTTTGTTATTAGAGAAATGAAAGAAATTTGTAAAGGTTAATTATAAGAATAATACTGCTAATGGTTTTGAATTATTATTTGCATTAAAAGTACTTGCTGTAAATGGACTACCAGAAGAATTTGTAGGGAAGAAGTTTAAACCATGAGATTTACACGACATTTACCTACACATTTTCTTGATAAAATAAGAAAAAAACTACTATACTTTATTGAAATATAGTAGTTTTTATTAGCTAAATTTTACATACTCCAAATGTATTTAAAAATAATTCATCATCAAAATCATAAGTACAATTATTAATATATTCCCATTTAAATGAATTGAATTTAAATGAAATGAATAAAGGTTCTATGGTATTTTGATTATCTTCATATTCACAATTTAGAGTTATTGTATTATTATGCTCATTTTCCATGTTATTAACTTCTATAAAATATACTTTTCCAATATCACTAGAAATATTAAGTTCCGTTATACCATCAAATGATACATCTAATATCATGTTTTCATCGTCATTTCCATTGTAAGACCATATATCTTTAAAAATATCCGAATGAAGTCTTGCGAAACAACCTATAATAAATCTTAGTTTACATTTATTATCTTCAACGCTTATATTTACTAATGTAGATTCATGAAAAGAACATGGTACAGGGGATTTATTTAATAAAATATTTAATCTATCTTTTTCCATTTTTTATAACTCCTTCATAATCTTTATCTAGAGGAGATAAATGAGATTCTAAACTTTTTATAGCGCAAGTTCCACCATATCTATCTAAATATAATTGTTTATTTTTCATTTTCTTAGGTTTAATATTTTGAGCACTTGGATTATTCCAATGATAATGTTGCGGTTCAAAAGTACCGTTTTTGTGTAGTTTTCCATAATCGAATCTTATTTCTTGATTATTTGATTTTCTTTTGAAACTTCTGTTATCTCCGCTGTTATTATTAGCACTTGTAGTTTCGACCCATCCCTTTTTTAATAATTTATCACAAGATTTTGGCAAATAGGAACCATTATATACACCGTAGATTTTACACCAATTATTAAATTGTATTTGTCTATGATCTTGTAAAGTTCGTGGTTTGTCTACATGAACATATTGATCAGGTTTATTAGTAAAAGTATATATAAATTTTTTAGTTACATTTTTAAATATTTTCAATTTTATCATCCTTTCATTTATTTATACTATCATTGTATACTATTTTAAAAATAAAAGATATCTAATTAAAAATTATTTTTTTAATAGACAAAATAAAATAAAAATGGCTTAAATATAGTATAATTAAAAATTACTATTTTAATTGTACTATACAAGTTGTATAATAGATATATGATAAAAGAAAAAAGCTATAAGTATGGAAATACAAATTTTAAAATTCCAATAGGTATATACGATGTATTGATTAATGATTGTGTTAAATTTGGGTATATAAAAGGAGAAGAGGTAAATTTTAGTGGCTTTATAAATAACATTATACCTAAACTAATGATGAGTAGAGAAGATTTTCATAATGAATTATTAAAAGAAAATAATAAAGATGAAGATTTGGTAATAGTTATTGAAAAAAATATATATAATAATTATCTAAAAACATTTAATTTAGATACCGATATTAATCTCAATGTACCATTTAGAATAAATAAAGATAGTAGAGAACGATTTAATTATATTATTGATGTATTATTAGAAAAATATGATACTGATTTTACAAATTTTATAAGAAATTTATTATTTGAGTATAGTATAAAAAAAGAAAATCAGCGAGAGTTGTTTTATTATTATGAGTATATGTCTAAAATTAAGAATGCAATTAAGAAATCAGAAATTATAATTGTCAATACAAACAAAGATGCTTTAAAATTTATTCCGTGTGGTATTGAACTATCAAAATGTAGCAGGTTTAATTATTTATGCGGCTATGATGAATCAGATAATCAAACTATAATTGTAAAGATGTTTTGTATTAAAACAATATCTTTTTCTGGAAAATATATTAAAACAAATAAAATGGATGATGTAATAGAGCAAATTTATCAATTGATTGAACAGGAGGATGAATAATGTTTGGTTCTAAAGAGTATAAAAAGGAAAAAAAGAAGTTTAAAAATGAT